>NZ_JAFYUW010000095.1:0-13480 GCF_017549435.1 Brochothrix sp. | reverse complement strand
AATCAGCCTACCTCAACTGAAATTTCTAGTTTAACACGTTACACTTTTAATCCATTCTAATTTCGATAAAGTAAAATGAGCTTGTTATTCTTTCAGCCTCTTTTCAAACGTCCAAAAGAGGAGTATACTTAAGATACTATGTGGATAAGGATTGTGATGGGGATGTATATTTCTAAACTAAAGCAATTTGTACGTTGGCTGGTTAAGGCTGTCTTACAAATTTGCTTTTTGATTGTGTTTTTTTTAATTGGCGAACAGTTGCAACAATGGTTTAACTTAGTTGTTCCTGGTAGCTTGATTGGTTTGATATTACTGTTTACATGCTTGAGTTTTAAAATCATTAAGATGGAGTGGATCAACGTTGGTGCTGCCTTTTTATTGATGATTATGCCATTGTTCTTCATTCCTTCGATGACGGGTTTAATGGATTATGGTCAGTTGTTTTTACATCAGGGTATTTTCATTATCATCGATATTGTTGTATCAGCATTTGTGATCTTTTTTGTTTCGGGTTGGGCAGTACAGCAGTTAATAAAAATCTGGCCGTCTTCAAAGAAAGCAGATAAAGAGGTGACAAAATGAAACTTGATCTTTTTTTAGTGGGAATGACAATTGTCTTTTTTTGCGTGGCTTATGTTATTAATAGAAGATTTCCTTCTGTCTTTACATTGCCAATTTTTACAGCGTCAGCAATGATGATCATTTTACTTGTATCGATGAATTTAACATATGAATCATATAGTGGTGCTCGTCAATTTTTCAGTTTTATGATGGGACCTGCAATAGTGGCGTTTGCTGTTCCGATGTATTCGGTGCGAGCGATTATTTATCGTTATTTACCAGTGGTATTAATTGGCATGATGATTGGATTGGCTGTTTCGGTTGGAATGACATTCATTTTCTCATTAGTTCTACCATTGTCAGCTGAAATGGTATCCTCGTTGTGGGGTAAAAATGTGACATTGCCTGTTGCTATTACAATTGCCAATGATATCGAAGCTTCTGCATCTTTAACGGCAATTGGTGTCGTGTTATCGGGTTGTATAGGTGCTGCATTTGGAAATCGGATTCTTCATTTCATGGGTGTGAAAAACAGAGTGGCTCGTGGTGTAGCAATGGCTGCTGTGGCACATATTATGGGAAGTTCACATTCGATGTTGCTCAATAAAGAAGAAGGTGCAATTGGATTGGTGACAATGGCTGGAACAGCTATTTTAGCTAGTGTATTTATTCCAATCTTAGTTTAATAAAGCGTCAGTAACGTTCGTTTTCATAAATTGAAAAGAGCCTTACTGGCTTTTTTTCTATAATAGTAGAAGACATTAGAAAAATTCATAGGTGATTGTTATTTTGAACATAAATAGTCAGAAATCCAAACACTATTTTTAGTTGTGTTACTTCGGTTACTAGATTTGAAAACATCTTCTATTAAGGAGGTGTTTTTTAGTTCAACCAATAACTTTTCACGTTAATTTATGCTATGATATAGAAGATGAAATTTAACGTATTTTGGTGAAATAATAGTCGATTTGACAGCTAAATACGCCAACTGGAAAAGAGGTTACTTAAATGTTTGAATACTTAAAAGGTCATATTACTTATATATGCCCACTTTATATTACTGTCGATGTTCAAGGTATTGGCTATCTGGTACACGTACCTAATCCTTTTTCATTCACAACACGAGAAGGTTTAGAAGAACAAATTTTTATTCACCATCATGTGCGTGAAGATGCTGAAACATTATTTGGTTTTGAAAGTAGAGAAGAACGTTTCCTCTTCCAGAAATTATTAAGTGTTACAGGAATTGGGCCTAAAGGGGCAATGGCAATTATTGCTCGCGGTGAATTAAGTTTATTGGTTGCTGCTATTGAAGGCGAAAATGAAGGTTATCTAGTCAAATTCCCAGGAATTGGTAAGAAAACAGCCCGTCAAATCATTTTAGATTTAAAAGGTAAGATCAATGATTTAGTCCCTTCAGCCAAACAAACAACAGCAATAGTGGAAGTTCACAGTGCGTTATCAGAAGCATTGTTGGCACTTGAAGCATTGGGATATAGCGCTCGTGAGATTAAGCGTGTAGAAACAAAAATGGAAAAACTTGAGTTAGCAACCACGGATGAGTATATTCGAGCTGGATTGAAATTATTAACTAATTAATAAAAGCATCTACAAGCCCATTCAGAACTGAAGAGATTGTAAAAGTTCGGTAAGCGATTATTTTATCGCTGGAAGTATCTTTGAAATCTCACAAGTTTTGGCTTGCAGTGCTAGAGAACAATAAAAGCATCTACAAGCCTATTAAAAAATAGGGTTAAAGTCGAAGTTATTAAACAATTAAAGCTATTTTGAATGACACACAATAATAGGGGGTGAGTATCGAATGGATGAGCGTATTATATCTTCCGAATCAATTGGTGATGAAGGTTCAATGGAATTGAGTTTACGACCAAGTCGTTTAGCGCAATATATCGGTCAAGAAAAAGTAAAGAATAACTTGCAAATTTTTATTGAGGCTGCACGTATGCGCCAAGAAGCATTGGATCACGTTTTGCTATATGGCCCACCTGGTTTAGGTAAAACAACATTAGCAATGGTAGTAGCTAATGAAATGGGTGCTAAATTGCATACAACAAGTGGTCCCGCCATTGAAAAACAGGGTGATTTAGCAGCGATTTTAACAGCATTAGAGCCAGGAGATGTTCTTTTTATTGATGAGATTCATCGCTTGAGCCGAGTGATAGAAGAGATTTTATATCCGGCAATGGAAGATTTTGCTTTGGATATTATTATTGGACAAGGACCAGAAGCACGCTCAATTCGAATGGAGTTACCCCCATTTACATTGATTGGTGCTACAACGCGTGCTGGTCACATGACTGCCCCGTTACGAGATCGTTTTGGCGTAATTAACCACCTGGAATATTATACGATTTCTGAATTGGAAGCGATTATTGAAAGAACAGCAGCGATTTTAGAAACACCTCTTGAAGGAAATGCATCACATGAAATGGCACGCCGTTCAAGAGGAACACCGCGTATCGCAAACCGTCTGGTAAAACGTGTACGTGATGTTGCACAAGTTAAAAGTGATGGAACCATTAGCGTTCCTATTGCCAAAATGGCGTTAGAGTTATTGCTAGTTGATGATAAAGGGTTAGACCAAATTGATGAGAAAATATTATCAGCAATTATTGATATGTTTAATGGAGGTCCTGTTGGTTTGGATACCTTAGCTGCCAGTATTGGTGAAGAACGTTTAACGATTGAAGACATGTATGAACCCTATTTATTACAACATGGCTTTTTACAAAGAACACCACGTGGTCGTGTAGCTACACCTAAGGCTTATCAGCATTTAGGACGACCGCTTGCATAATATATAAATTGAACAGAAAAGGTGAATAAAGTGAGAGTAGAAGATTTTAATTATGAATTACCAGAGGAATTAATTGCACAAACGCCATTATTAGATCGTACATCCAGTCGATTATTAATGATGAATAGAGAAACTGGTGCTTACCGTGATGGTGTTTTTCCTGACATGTTAGAGTATTTATCAGAAGGCGATGCGCTGGTTTTAAATAACACACGCGTTTTACCTGCCCGTTTACACGGAATTAAAGCTGAAACTGGCGGTCATACAGAAGTATTACTTTTAAAACAACTAGAGGGTGACGAGTGGGAAACATTGGTTAAACCTGCCAAACGTATCCGTGTGGGGACTGTATTATCATTTGGTGATGGCCGTTTAACAGCTGTTTGTACAGGTGAACTTGAACATGGGGGTCGCTTAATGACTTTCAAGTACGAGGGTATCTTTTATGAGGTATTGGAGGCGCTTGGTGAAATGCCATTGCCACCTTATATTAAAGAACAGCTTGAGGATCAAGAACGTTATCAAACAGTTTATGCTGAAGAAAATGGTTCAGCGGCTGCACCGACAGCAGGTCTACATTTTACAAACGAGTTGTTAGAAGCGATTCGTGCAAAAGGTGTACATATTGTTTTTATCACTTTACATGTAGGATTAGGAACTTTCCGTCCAATTAGTGTAGAAGATACAACAAATCATAAAATGCATTCTGAGTTTTACCGCATGACAGAAGAAGCGGCAGCCACGTTAAATGACGTACGCAATAACGGCAAAAAAATCATTGCTGTTGGAACAACAAGTATGCGTACGCTAGAATCAATCACACAAAAATTTGATGGTGCGATTAAAGCAGATGATGGTTGGACAGATATTTTTATATCTCCAGGATTTGAGTTTAAAGCGTGCGATGCGTTAATTACCAACTTCCATTTACCAAAATCGACGTTAGTGATGCTTGTCAGTGCTTTCTCAAGTCGAGATAATGTAATCAATGCTTATGAACACGCCGTTGCAGAAAAATATCGCTTCTTTAGTTTTGGCGATGCAATGTTTTTACAAAAATAATAATCAATGAAAGAGGTAAGTTATGAGACCAGCAGTAGTATATGAATTGCTTAAAACAGATAAGGAAACCGGAGCTCGTGCAGGTATTATCCATACACCACACGGTTCGTTCCCAACACCAATGTTTATGCCAGTTGGAACATTGGCAACAGTCAAAACATTATCACCAGAAGAATTAAAAGAGATGGGTTCAGGTATTATCTTGAGTAATACTTATCATCTTTGGTTACGTCCAGGTCATGAATTAATTCGTGAAGCAGGGGGTCTCCACAAATTCATGAACTGGGATCAACCGATTTTGACTGATTCAGGTGGTTTCCAAGTGTTTAGTTTGAGCAAGATTCGTGATATTAAAGAAGAAGGTGTTCATTTCCGTAGTCACTTGGATGGTTCGAAATTATTTTTATCACCTGAAAAAGCAATTGAGATTCAAGAAGCACTCGGCTCTGATATTATGATGTCATTCGATGAATGCCCACCTTATCCAGCTAGCCGTGAGTACATGATTCAATCAATGGCACGTACAACTCGTTGGGCAGAACGTGGTTTGAAAGCTCATACAACAATGGATAAACAATCATTATTCGGCATCGTTCAAGGTGGGGTATACTCTGATTTACGTCAACAACATGCAAAAGAATTAGCCTCATTAGATTTTCCTGGCTATTCAATTGGTGGATTAAGCGTTGGAGAAGAAAAACATTTAATGAATGAAGCGCTCGAGGCAACAACACCATTCCTTCCAGCTGATAAACCACGTTATTTAATGGGCGTTGGTTCACCCGATGCATTAATTGATGGGGTTATCCGTGGAATTGATATGTTTGACTGTGTATTACCAACTCGTATAGCACGTAACGGAACAACAATGACAAGTCAAGGTCGTGTCGTTATTAAAAATGCGATTTATGAACGTGATTTTGGTCCACTTGATCCTAACTGTGATTGCCATGTTTGTAAAAATTATTCGCGTGCATACCTTCGTCATCTCATTAAAGCAAAAGAAGCTTTTGGAATTCGCCTAACAAGTTACCATAACTTGTATTTCTTGATTAAATTAATGGAAGATGTACGTGAAGCGATAATGGAGGACCGTTTATTGGCCTTCCGTGAAGAATTTTTCGAACAATATGGCTATAACAAAGAAAATCCGCGTAATTTCTAGCATATTGATAGATAATTGTCATTATTTTCTGATATAATAATAGTAATGACTAATGAAAGGGGTTTTATCACACATGCAGTCTATTTTACTTATCGTAGTTATGATCGCATTGTTTTACTTTATGCTGATTCGTCCGCAACAAAAGCGTCAGAAAAAAGTACAATCAATGCAAAGTGCGCTTAAAAAAGGCGATACTATTGCAACAATCGGTGGCTTACACGGCGTAGTTGATTCTATCGATGACAAACAAGTTACACTTGATTGTCACGGTTCGTTATTAACTTTTGATCGTCAAGCAGTGCGTACAGTACTTGAAGTATCTGAAGCACCAGTTGATTCTTTTGAATCAAATGACAATAACTAAATACTTAAAAACAAAACCTTCTATGTTTGTAGCATAAAAGGTTTTTTTTGATTTTGATGAAAATAACCTTGAAAACTGGTATAATAATCTATGATTGTGTAGTGCTAATGAATAGAGCCAAGGCCATGGTACAGGTGAAAATCTTAAGATTTGTCAATTACAGGGATTGAAAGATTAGTTTGAAAATTTTCCTTGCGTGAAATGCCATTATACTTACCGTTTATTTAGTACATTTAAAGGGGAAATAAGAAAGAAACTGTTGTCATGATTTAATTTCAACAGCTAGCAATTATTTACAACCGTGGGAAATATAGGACAAGTTTGCTACAAAAATTACTAAAAGAAGAAAGGTCGTGTATGGCATTATGAAAAGAGGCAAGTTAGTCAGTTTTTTTATTTTGATCGCTGTGTTTACAGCGCTTATTTCGTTCACGGTGAAGCCGGTACTAAATAATATTAATTTAGGATTAGATTTACAAGGTGGATTTGAGGTTCTTTATGAAGTCAAACCAGCGGGTGAAAATGCTGAAAAAGTTACAAGTGAAACACTAAAATCAACAGTTGTTGCTTTGGATAAACGTATTAACGCTTTGGGCGTTGCGGAACCAAGCATTACGATTGAATCTGGAAACCGTATCCGTGTGCAATTAGCGGGTGTTAAAGATCAAGATGAAGCACGTGAAATGCTTTCAACAACTGCACAATTATCATTCCGTGATGCAAATGATAAATTGATGATGGACGGTCGTGATTTAGTTCAAGGGGCAGCAAAACAGTCATTTGATCAACAAAATCAACCAGTTGTAACATTGAAATTAAAAGATAGTCAAAAATTTGCTGATGTAACGAAAAAAATTCTTGCAGAAGCACCAAATAATCAATTAGTTATTTGGTTAGACCATAAAGATAATCAAAAATTCTTAACAGAGTCTAAAAAAGAAAACCCTGCATTTTTATCAGCACCAAATGTAAGCCAGGTGTTGAATACAAACCAAGTAGAGATTTCGGGTAGTTTTACAGTTGCAGAGGCAAATAATTTAGCAGAGTTACTTAATGCGGGAGCATTGCCTGTTAAATTAACTGAGGTGTACTCAACATCAGTAGGTGCAGCGTTTGGACAATCAGCGTTACAAGATACAATGTTAGCCGGATTAATTGGTTTACTTGCTATTTTTGTATTTATGCTTATCTTCTATCGCTTACCAGGTTTAATCGCATCAGTGACATTGAGCATTTATACATACATTGTATTGCTTATTGTAAGTTTAGTTGGTGCAACAATGACATTGCCAGGTATTGCTGGTTTAATTTTAGGTATTGGTATGGCAGTAGATGCTAATATCATTACTTATGAACGTATCAAAGAAGAAATACGTGTTGGACGTACAATTAAGAAAGCATTCGTCGAAGGTTCTAAAGAATCATTCCGTACGATTTTGGATGCGAACTTAACAACAATTATTGTAGCTGGCGTATTGTTTGTATTTGGTACAAGTTCAATCCGAGGCTTTGCGTTAATTTTAATTATTAGTATCTTAGTAAGCTTTATTACAGCAGTATATGGTTCACGTATTATGTTAGGTTTAATTGTTAATAGTGGCTTCTTAGATAATCGTCCAGGTTGGTTTGCTGTTAAACGTAAGAGTATCCATAATATTTCAGAAGGATACGAATCATATAAATTAGCTACTAACTTTGATAATATTGACTTCTTAAAACATCGTAAAGTTTACCTTTCAATTTTCGCAGGAATTGTTATAGCGGGTATTATCTGCTTGGCAACCTTGAAAATGAACTTAGGTATTGATTTTTCAAGTGGAACACGTGCAGAATTAACAGCTGATAAGACATTAACAGCTGCTAAAATCACTAAAGAACTTGATCAAATTGGAATGCCTTCAAACGATATTGTTTTAACAGGGAAAGATCAAAAATCTGCCGTTGTTAGTTATAAAGGTGCATTCTCACAAGACGAAATTAAAAAATTCAACAATCACTTCAAAAAAGAATACGGTCATGAATCAAGTATCAATACGGTAACACCGACAGTTGGACAAGAGTTGGCAAAAAATGGTTTCTTTGCTTTAATCATTGCGTCACTTTTAATCATCGTTTATATCGGTTTCCGTTTCGAGTTGAAAATGGCTGTCTCAGCAGTTATCTCGCTCTTGTTTGATGGTTTCGTAATCTTCGTAGTATTTAGTATCTTCAAGATACAAGTAGATTTGACGTTTATTGCAGCGGTGTTAACGGTCATTGGTTATTCCATTAATGATACAATCGTTACGGCCGATCGTGTACGTGAAATCGGACAAAAACTACGTGTTTATAAAAATAAAGAAGATTTAGCTGTTGCAGTCAACCAAGGTTTACGTCAAACGTTGACACGTTCGTTAGCAACTGTGTTCACAGTTCTTATCACAGTAACAGCCTTGATGATTTTTGGTAGCCATTCAATTTGGGAGTTCTCACTTGCTCTAATGATTGGTTTGGTTTCAAGTATTTTCACATCAATGTTTATGGTTATGCAAATGTGGTATGGTTTTAAAGTTCGCGAATTAAATAAACATGGCGAAATCAAAACAGTTAAAGAGAAAAAATACAAATCTAAAAAAGACAAGTTAGTTGTCTAAACAGAAGGGTGTGGGGATAGGATGAAAAAATCACAGTGGTTAACGTTAATCAGTATCTTATTAGTTTTGTTCATTGCAGTGTTATCAATCGTCAATGTCGAACCAGTGAAAATCAACTTTATTTTCACAACGGTACAATGGCCATTAATTTTAGTGATTATTGGGTCGGCACTTTTAGGGGCTTTAACAGTCATCAGTGTAACATGGGTGCGCATGTTTAAAGAAAAAAGTGCTATTAAACAAAATGAAAAATTTTTAAAAGAACAAAAAATAGCAAATGCTTCTTCAAGAAGTGAAATTAATAAAATTAAAAACGCAGAAAAAGAAAAAATTTAATAACTGCGTAAACTAGTGAACAGGCTATGGGTTATCGAGATTGAATCGATTATCTGTAGCCTGTTTTTAATTTTAAGTAACTTTAGAAATTGAGATGAATTGCAATTTTAAAATTAGAATGATGAATGAGAGAGCGGTTTCAAAGTTGAATTTGTGGTATGATATTTAAGGGAAGTTTATCAATAAGGAGTGAAGAATGTGCTTGCATCCAACTATGAATGGCAAGAACGAGAAAATAATCAAGAAGAAATAGAAACGTTAGCGAAAGCTGCGAATGTCGCATTACCAGTAGCAGCTTTGCTCTGGGAGAGACAACTACGTACACCAGCAGAAGTAGAGGCGTTTATTCATCCAACTGAGGAGGTAATACACGATCCTTTTTTACTATCGGATATGGACAAAGCCTTAGAAATTATTGAAGAGGCACTCGCCGAAGATAAAAAAATAATGATCTATGGTGATTATGATGCGGATGGTGTGACAAGTACTGCTGTTTTATATGAAGCATTACAAATTATCGGTGCTGATCCAGGCTGTTTTATCCCAAATCGATTTGTTGAAGGATATGGTCCTAATAAAGAAGCTTTCAAAAAAATTAAAGCGGATGGTTATGATTTATTAATCACGGTCGATAATGGGATAGCTGGCATAGATGAACTTGCTTATGCACGTGAGATTGGCTTACAAGTTATCTGTACGGACCATCATGAGGTGGGCGAAATTTTACCTGATGCCGATGCGATTGTACATCCAAAACATCCTGATTTTCAATACCCTTTTAAAGAACTTGCTGGCGTAGGTGTGGCCTTCAAACTAGCACAGGCTTTATTAGGTGAAATTCCGGTTGAATTATTGGATCTTTATGCACTAGGAACGATTGGAGATATGGTTTCTTTAACAGATGAAAATCGCTTTTTTGTACAAGCTGGTTTAAAACAGCTAGCAATCACTGAACGTCCGGGCTTACAAGCGTTATATCGCCAATTAAATTTGGACGCTTCACTGGTGACAGAAGAAATGGTCGGCTTTAAAATTGCCCCTCATCTTAACGCGGCTGGTCGCCTAGGTTCTGCTGAAAAAGCTCTTGCATTGTTAGTGACTAAAGACGTTGACGAAGCGAAGCAATTAGCAATTGATTTAGTAGCAATTAACGATGAACGTAAAAAAATCGTCAATGAGTTAGTGCTTGAAGCAGATGAGCAAGTACAGCCATTTTTAAATGATAAAGTGTTAATTGTAGCGGGTGAGAATTGGCATGAAGGTGTCTTAGGAATTGTAGCATCACGCTTGATTGAAGCTTATCAAAGACCTGTTATTGTGCTATCAATCAACAAATCTAAAAACATTGCCAAAGGTTCTGGACGGAGTATACCAGCTTTGAATTTATATGATGCTTTAAACGCTCATGTATCTTTAATTACGCGTTTTGGTGGGCACGCTGGGGCGGCAGGGTTAACACTACCTCTTGAAAATGTTGCAGAATTAAGAACGGCCATTAATAATTATGCAGCACCACTATTGGCTGATGTTAGTACGAAGTTACCTTTACGTATTGATTTAACACTGCATGTTGAAGAGGCAACTTTAGCCTTAATTGAGGATATGAAAGTTCTAGCACCTTTTGGAACGGATAATCCAAAACCTCTGGTTAAATTTTCAAATGTACGATTGGCAGGAATACGTCAAATTGGTGCCGACAATAGTCATTTGAAAGCGACTTTTAAAGAAGAAGAAGCAACTGTTGAAGCCATTGGGTTTAATATTGGTCACCTAAAGAATACGCTAAACATGAGTGATGATATTGATGTAGTGGGTGAATTATCAATTAACGAATGGCGTAACCAGCAAATGGTTCAATTGCAAATTAAGGATATTGCAGTGCCTAACAAACAACTGTTTGATTTACGTGGTGAGTCAGAATGGGCTAAATTTTGTAAGAACTTAACCCCATCTCAACAACCAGATTTGTTTGTCGTGTTTAATCATCCGACCTTTGTGAGTGAATGGGCTGATAAAGTTACTATTTATGATGTGACAAAAGATGTTTTACCGACCCAAGCGGTGGAAACAATTGTAATTGTGGATATGCCAACAGATGCTTTGAAATTGGATGAAGTATTGACTGTTTTACAACCACAGAATATTTATGCGCGCTTGGAAAATCCTGATAATAAAGGTTTAGTGGTGATGCCAAGTCGTGAAGAATTTGGAGAATTTTTCAAATTTGTAGCAAGGTATGAGCCTGTAGATGTCAAAAAACAACACCCAGCTATCTGTCAAAAATTAAATATCTCAAAAAACAATCTCTATTTCATGACAAGCGTGTTTTTTGAGCTAGAATTTGTTAAAATAGAAAAGGACTGTTTGGTCATCAATCCAAATGCACCCAAACACCCGCTGACTGAAGCGCCAACTTATAAAAAAAGACAAGCAATCGAAGCGCTGCAACAACGTTTTGTTTATTCAAACTATACTGCCTTATATGAAGTGTTTTGGGGCAATGACAATTAAAGGGGACGAAATTTATGAAAACAGAAGATTTAAAGAATCACATCGCATCAATTGAGAATTATCCAAAACCAGGCATTATTTTCCGCGATATCACACCGTTGATGGGTAATGGTGAAGCTTATAAATTTGCTACTGATCAACTGGTTGATTATGCGCGCGATAAAAATGTTGACGTCATTGTAGGACCAGAAGCACGTGGCTTTATTATCGGCTGCCCGATGGCTTATGCAATGGGTATTGGTTTTGCACCTGTTCGTAAAGAAGGTAAGTTACCTCGTGAAGTGATTAAAGTAACGTATGATTTAGAATACGGTCAAGATGTTTTAACAATCCATAAAGATGCAATCAAACCAGGTCAACGTGTATTGATTGTTGATGATTTATTAGCAACTGGTGGTACGATTGAAGCGACAATTAAACTTGTGCATGAATTAGGCGGCGAAGTTGTAGGTGCTGCATTCTTACTTGAATTAGTTGAATTAAACGGTCGTGCTAAATTAGGAGACATCGATACGAAAGTATTGCTAGAATATTAAGAGATAAAAGAACAGACAGGAGAGTTATCCTGTCTGTTCTTTTATGTTTATTTAAAGGTATGAGGCTTCGTGAGCTTAACTAACAGTAAAAATAATGCGAGTGCTGTCAATATAATAACTCCTAATGTTACTGGGAAGACTGCACTCATTTCACCTGTTTTTGGTAAAGTATTTTTTGCTACGGTATTCTCTGTAGATTGTCTGTCTTTGTTGCTAGGTGTAATTTTTTGTTGCTGTTCAGGCGTTTTTTTATAGTGATAAATAACTTTTTGTGACTTATCGGTGTATTGACCTCGAGCATTTTTGGGATGATCATTTGTTAAGATATAGCCAGTAATATCTTTAGGACTTGTTTGATATGCCGTGCCTCTTTTTCCTGATTGAGTTGTTGGTGCTGCAATCTCGATGCCATCAGCCTGATAGTAAGTGGTGACAGTACCTTGAGCAATTTGTACATTCTTTATATAATTATAAGTTACGTCGATTGTTCCTTCAGCGAAGCTGCCTTGAGAACCTACTACAGCTGTTTTTCGAAGCGAATAACCGGTAATGTTTTTTGGTGATGTTTGATATTTTTCACCAATGTTTCCGGTAATTTTAATAGAATCAGCTAACTTCGTATCACCCTCTAAAAAATGAGTAATCACAGTGCCTGTTGTTGGATTTTTCGTGTAGTTATATACCACTTCGATATCTTTGTTAGGCACTATTCCAGAGGCGTTGTGAGGCATCTGAGTGGACAATGTATAGCCGGGTATTACTTTTGCAGTGGTTTGATATTTTTTATCTCTTTCCAGTTTTTGAATGACTGGAGAGGCTATCTCTACGTTACCAGATAAAAATTTTGTTGTAATAGAACTTTGCGATGGAAGCGGATAATAGTGAAATTCAACAACTTCTGTTTTTGCTGAAAAGAAACCATTAGCTTTTGAATTATAGTATTCAGGGATAAGATAGTTAATATCGCCAAGAATGTTAGCATCGGATGGATCAGTAGAATAAGGCTCACCTATTAATCCTGTTTGAGTAATCCGTTCGGCAATTTCTTTACCGTTAGAGCTGAAAATAGTAATGACTGTTCCTGTTTCTTTTCCAGTTACCGGTTTTTTCGAATATGAGTAAATAATCTCCGTAGAGAGGTATTCAAAAGTACCATTTTTATTTTTTTTATCAATTAAATAGTAACCAGGTATCTCTTTTGGTGCTGTTTGGTAATGTTCACCTTTTTTGCCTGTTAGTGTAACTGATTCGGCAATTTCGACGTTATCACAGTAAAAGCGCGTGATGACTGTTGTTTTTTCCGTGTCAGCTGATGCATTACTTTGGTTATTAGACTTTTCCAATGATTGTGTTGTAATGCTTTCTTTGGATGGTGATGCTGTTACCGTGATGTGATTTGTCAAAAACAAACCACTTAGAAGTAGAAGGCTTAGAAGGGTTGTTATATGTTTTTTCATTTTCATAGCAATGACATCCTTTCGATTATGTTATTTT
>NZ_JAFYUW010000094.1:0-9556 GCF_017549435.1 Brochothrix sp. | reverse complement strand
TATAATCAAGTTCCGCCTAAAGTACAGTATTCTCTAAGTGATTATGGCGAAAGTCTTTCTGTTATCCTTAACAAGCTCTGTTTATGGGGTGAACAACACGTCGATCGCTTAGAAAACGAAGGCCTTGATGTTTGTTTGCTCAGTCGCGACGAAAAGTTAGCTTAATTTTTAATCAACACTAGTTATCCCCTCCAAAAAAGTAACTTATCATTAAAAGCGATAGTGATTTTTTTACCTTGAAGGCCTTATAAACACTTGAACAGCACCCTATAATATATTTTATAGGGTGTATTACTCGTTTATTAGACTTTTTCCACGATTTATATTCAAACAAAAAAATGCATAAACACTTAAAATTATATAGCTTTTTTCAATAGTTTTTTATCTGTTTAACCTGTGTTCTTTTGCCCCCATAAAAGTTGAGAATATATTTTCAGGCGTGTTTTTTATTCAAAAAATGTAATATCATACATATTCTTTTCTGTATAAGGTTGTATATTTAACCTATAATCATTACATAAATAAGCTGCTAATTTTACAAAATTAAAGATTATTAAAGTCCCATTGCTTGAATATTCAAATCCAATATTATCCCCTAGGACGTGATACATATTTTTTCATCTTACTCTTTAAAATAATCCAGTAGATCCTGATTTTTAGGGAAAATTCACTTCAATACTTCCTTGAGTAAGCGCTATAAAAAAATGAAGCAGATTATTCTACTCCATCAAAATTTAATTTACGGGGGTAACTTCTACTTTCAAAACTATTCTCGGACTTGTATTTGTTTTTTTATAATTTGATAGAATCGACTTCATTATTATGCAATTCAGCTTTATTTAGTTCAGTTAAAAACAATTTGATTCTCGTCGCTTGTTCATATGTTGGGACAAATCTTACTCTATAAGAGTACTTTGTATTATCATGCACAGTATATTGATCGGAGAGCACAATGTCATAAGTCTCTTCAGGCGAATAAGATTCCATTGCTAGCTCAAATTCCCCTAACAAATGATTTTGTATATGTCTCGAATAAAATTTTAAAAAAACAGGATCTTTTGAGGATTCGAGCCCAATTCTTGCAGCTGGTAATAGTTTTGAATAATTAATGGTATTATCCAACATTACACTATGAATAAAAATAAAAAAATCATCTTTATCGTCTTTGAAATAATCTGTTAGCTCCTCAAATATTTGTTTTAATTTCAATTTTAAAAGTGGTCGATGTTCCCTAAAATAACTATCATAATTCACATGTTCATCGTCGATAAAAAAACCTTCAAATACTAACATTCTTATGTAGATTTGGGATAATTTACTTTTAAAAGCAATGTCTATTTCAATATCATTAACTAAGTTTTTCAATTCATCTACAAATTTTTCCGAATAACGATACATGATGTTCTTACTTTGAACATGCTCTGAATAGATCAATGTCATTATTGATTGAGAGTCACCTAATAATGGAAAACTATTAGCCATTACAAATATGAAATGAAAATCATTCAACCAATTATCTCCAGAAATATTTTCATATTCAGTTTCTATTTTTGTTAATAACATTTCAAAAACGCGATTGTTTCGTATTACTTTTTTCATACCATAAGTAATTGAAACTAAATTACCTTGATTATTTCTCATCTCACAAATTTCATATAATAATAATAAGCGATTTTTATTTGCTTTTGTAATTTCAATATTTAAAATTGTTTCTGTTTTTTTTATAACGGATGAAAAATAACGATCGGTGGTGAACTCACTTTCAACACCCACCTCTAAATATAAACAATAATAAAAATAACGAATCTGATGTTCTTCCCCTAACAGCTTTGTATTCGTATTCATTTTAATATTAAAATCGGCTAAAATCGAACGATTAACATCTTTCAAAAGACGATAAAAAGTTGATTCACTGATATTTTCCTGCTCTATAAAATTAACACGTTGTTTATTACTTTTTAGTGCGTAATCAAGGATTTTATAACGTAAAGAATCGGAGATAAATTGCGAGACAAGTAATTGTTTCGTAAAAGCAATACCATACTCAAACTCAACATGATGTAAGTGTAATTTTAAAGTAGCATCTAAAAAAAAACTTTCAATTTCATCTGCTAATAGCAGTAAATATTTTTTCAACGTTTTCCGAGACAATAATAGATTCTCTTCTAAAACTTCATAATTCACGCTTTTATGCTTTTCTAGACTTGTCAGCAGATTATATTTTATTAATTGTTCTTTATCGAGTAATCTTTTCATATTTATCGTCCTCCTATTTGACTATGAATCTTTTGGCTATATAATAATTCTAACTTATCTAAAACAAATTAAGCAGCCATTAATTAGTTTTTAAATAGAATAAAATAAAACTACAATCAACTATAATCCATTATTTCTTTATACATAAAAAAGAGGCTGAAAATAACTATATAGCATACTAAATTGATTTTTTTCTTTAAAATTTTAATACAGACAGACTTTTTATATTAAAGGGTCTTCATAGTCATTTGAAATAATATACTCTGACAATTATATTTGTAATTTGCAGACCAAAACAGACGATAGTCTTCGAGGTTTTCAGTTGTTGTAGCTTAATTATCCTATTATCAAAAAATATTTTCATTCCATATACTCGCTTAAATTATTCTACAATCCGCGCCTTCACCATAGGATATTCCTTAATTACAACTGTATAGCATTTCGAATAACTACATAAACAGAAATAAGACTGTCAGTATCTTGGTTAAAAGATACTGACAGTCTTACTTTTTTAATATTATTTAAAATATATTTAATTTTAATTGCTGGGTTGAGGGTAAAATGATCTGCGCAGCTTTTAATTCGATATCCGAGCCAATGCCAACAGATAATATTCCTGCGGCATTTATAGCTTCTACTCCAGCAGCCGCATCTTCAATCCCAACACAATTTTCAAGCGGTACTCCTAATTGATGGGCACACTTTATGAAAATTTCAGGATCCGGTTTTCCTTTAATTAATAAAGATGGGTCCACAATTGTATCAAAACAACTACGTAAACCGATTTTATCTAAAATATACGAACCATTTTGACTTGCTGAGGCTAAACCAATACGAATATCGGCTCGTCTTGCTTCTTTCAAAAAAGGCTCAATGCCAGGTAAAATATCCTGCGGTGTCATCATACTAATCAATTTTTTATAGTAATCGTTCTTTTCAATGCACATTTTCTCCATTTTTTCTTCAGCGTAACCGACTGGAAGATCATTTTCCTGCAAGATAATTTTCAATGAGTCTAAACGTGATATTCCCTTTAAACGCGTCTCTACATCAGGTTCCAATTGTAATTGATATTTCTCCGCCAACCATGACCACGCTTTAAAATGGTAGGCAGCTGTATCTGTAATTACGCCATCAAGATCAAACAATATAGCTTTCAGTAACATTTTGTATCAAACCTCCCACAGAAGGCATCCACTGGGCTTACACCTTTGAATGGACTACGGCCTAATAATTTTTCGATTGTTGCTGCAACAACTTCTGATTGATTACTATAAGCATTAATATAAACTGGCACTCTAGGTGCATCTAGTAAGTGATATGGATTTCCAAAAGAGAGCATGATTGTTGGGATTTCTTTTACCATTGCGGGCATAAATTGTCCCATAGGCAAACCGAATTCCACACGATTCGTTGTTTGATTACTTTTAACTTGGTAATCAAGAACATACAAAATCACATCATAGCGCTCAATAATTTTAGCACTTGAACTCATCATCATCTCAATGCCAAATTGAAGGTCCTTGCTATCAGCAGTCATCACATTGAAACCCTCATTAACTAAAGTTTTTTCAATTTGTTGACTCGCTTTCAGCTCATTCCCTAATGGTAATAGTAGAATTTTTTTATCTTTTTCAACGTCTAAACGATGGAAATCGATGGCATTTTTAACGAGTGTAATGCCTTTATCGGCAACCTGTTCTTTCAATTGCTGTTGTTGTTCTATTGTTAAGCCCACTTGTTTAGGATGTTTGTTTTTTTCTAGAAGCGCTTTTGTACCGAGTATTCTCGTAACTGCTTCCTCTAGACGAGTAGGTGAAATAATACCTGCTGCAACAGCAGCATAAATACTTTGGTAATCTTCTTCTAGATCTTTGGTAAATAATAACATGTCACAACCCGCATTAATGGTTTCAACAACAGCTTGACTTCGTGGGTAAAAACTATTAAACCCACCCATATTAGAAGCGTCCGTAATGATTAAGCCATTAAAGTTCAGCTCACCTCTTAAAAGACCTTGTAATAAACTTTTTGATAACGTTGCTGGACGTAAATCATTATCAGCTATTGTTGGCGTAACGGAACGGTCATACGCAGGTAATAAAATGTGTCCAGCCATTATACAAGGTACTTCTTGCTCAATTAGTTGTCTGTATACTGCACCATATGACTGATGCCACTCATCGAGGGATAGTGAATTCACAGAGGGCAATAAATGATGGTCACGATCATCAACACCATCACCTGGAAAATGTTTAACAACAGGTAGAATATCATTATCGGAAAAAACATCGACACATTTAGCTGACATTGCTGCCACTTGATCGACTTGATCACCAAAACTGCGTGTTCCTGTTACAGGGTTATTGGGGTTGATTTGCAAATCAACTACTGGCGAAAAAGTCATATTTATGCCAGTACTAGCTGCCGTTTTTGCAACATCGTTCACAGCGTTTTCAACCAAATCAAGATCATTGGTGGCTGAAAGTAACATGGCACTTCCATATCCCGATTGATCGTTTAACAATGCATTGGCGCCACTTTCTAAATTAGCTGAAAAGAAAGGCTGAATGGAAAGTTCCTTTTCACAAAACGCCTTGATAGCCAGGATTGTTTTCTCTGAAGTGGGTCGGTACATTAGACCCCCAGGTTTAACTTTAGTTAACATACCTTCGATAATTTCTTTAGGATACATATCACTATGCATTAAGAAAAACAGTTGTCCGATTTTTTCCTGTAACGACATGGCTTCCATTTTTTTTATCAGTTCGTTTGCTTCATTGTTCGAAAAATTATATGGTGTGGTTGTTAAAATTTCTAGTTGTGTCATTATTCCAAACCCCTTTTCCATTTTAATCATGTTCGTGTTTGCCTTCTGCTAAGTCAGCACATATTTGTTTATATCTATCCGATGTTAAAATATAACTTCTCAACAAGAAAGCACTGATAACAAGACCTACTGCAGGAACAATTGCCAATACATATTGTAATCGCACTAATGTTTCAACTGTTTGAGTGCCTGTTGGTGTATAGCCAATACCTGTTAGAATCCAACCTGCAAAAGCGCCTGATAAACCTGTTGCTAATTTTGAACTGATTGTATTAGTTGAGAAGATAATACTTTCCGTACGATGACCCGTCTTCCATTCACCATACTCAACCGTTGAAGCAACCATGTTTGTAATAAGCAATGAGTAAACACCTAATAACGCATTAGAAACGCCATCAATCACGATGTAATAACTAGAAACATCCGTATTAATAATATATAACATTGAAATAAGTGCTTGGAATATAATAAAAACAGTCATGATTTTTTTATCGCTATATTTTTTAATTAATTTCGGAGCAAACGCGACCAGAAATAACGTTAGTGGCAAACTCAGCATTGATGCAAAGGACCCTAGACTATCATTACCCAATTGATATTTATAGAAGTAAATAACAAGGGCACCTTTTAAAGATACTGGGATATAAATAAACATCTTCGCCACGATGATAGAAATAAGTGGCTTGTTCGCTGATAAGGCACTAATCATTTGTTTAACAGTTACTTTTTCTTTTGCTGCTTTACCTTTAGAATCAACATCTTCTGTAATTAATGACAATGATTTCGCTAAAGTGACTCCTGCGATTGTAAAGATAACTGCTAAAATAATACTGAGGTAAAGAAAGCCAGTATTATAATTACCTGAACCGAGTAAATTCACTAACGGCATTTGTACAATTCCTAAACCAAAGGCTGCAAAAAGAATTCCCATTTTTGCTACTGTTAATAACTTCATGCGCTTTCCTTCTTCTTTTGTAATCGAAGGAACTAATGACCAATATGAGATATCAAAGAACGCATAGGCTGTCCAAAATAAAATCGTTAGGATATAGATATATACTAAGTAGGCGCCTTGGCTAATTGGCGGGTGGTAAAATAAGGCCACCAATAACAAACTAATGACAACTGGCATTACCGTAATGTAGGGCTTATACTTTCCCCACTTTGTGTCAGTCTTTTCGATTAAGACAGCTGCAATTGGATCTGCAATCAAACCATAAATACGAACAACTAATAATACCGTTCCGATTGTTGCGGCTGAAAAACCAGCTGCTTCAGTGAAAAAAAACAAATAAGCACCTGTCATCAAACCATAAATAAGATTTTGACCGATTCCTCCAAACGTGAAATTCTTAATAATCTTATTGAAATTATTCATATTTTCACTCCTCTAACTTTTTAATACCTTAAGTATAGTGATTCTGAAATTTAAAAACTAACTGTCTCACCCTTTTAAACTAACGAATCCTTTACCAATTAAAGCGCTTCCAATTCAAAAATCCTGAAAATTGTCAAAAAAAAGAGAGTGTTATGTACTAACCTCTCCAATTTTATGGCAACACTGTTATTCCTCTCTATATTTCAATGAAATTAAACGCACTTCATGCGGCAACATTGTCAATTCTAATGAATATTCATCCTTTATTTCAACCATACGACTGCTGACTGCTGGAGTAGCTGTTTCTTTAAGATGGCGTTCTAATGTCATACTGTTTTCCAACGCGCCCGTTGCCAACCACTTGTCATAGGCAGAACCCTGTAATTGATTCACTTTTTTCTCTGTTACCTGATAATAACCAGGTTCTATTTTTCGCAGCAGGTAAATAACTCGCTTTTCCATTTTATGCTTAAAAACATTATAGCGTTCCTTATCTGTAATATGTGCATGATTAAACTCTTTGTATAGATTATCGTATTCCTGAAAATTATGAACTAATATTTGATAATTCTTTTTACGATCGGTTGTTATTATCAAATGGTCATCCTGATACACAACTGTTTCTGTTAACTCTGCTAACAAGCAAAACGCATAATAACTCGGTTTTTTTATACCTTCACGCGTAACTAAACCAAAACCTCCATAAAACAGATCATCGGTTAATTGAATTTCAGGGAATATATCTGATAACGTCCAAAATGATAACACATCAACATGTCTATATGCTGAAATAACATTTTTAACAATAAATGACGCCATGAACACCGTATCGTGTATTAAATCAAATAAATCGGATGAAGAATTCCACTCAGTAACCACTGTACGATGATTTTTAATACTATCACTCTGTTGTATCTTATCTTTAATATTTTTAACCATCTTCTCGATATAATCAGGTTCAGCATAATGATAGAGACCTTTTCGTGATGTTGGTAAAATAGAAATATCCGAAAGGTTCTTTTTCCATTCAATCGGATAAATATGGTATGTAAAACTTTCTAATTCTAGCTTCTCTTTGCTGATATATTCCAGCGCAACGTCCGTCCAATCATGTTCTGTAATCGCCCAGCTTGTTGTACTAAATCCACTTACTTTTAAGTTTTTATGACAGCTTTTAATTGCATGGTAAGTGTCTTTGAAAAAAACTAAATAATCCATTTGTGTTCCATGCCAATAAAAATTAGTAATATCTGGTTCATTCCAAATTTCAAACTCCCAACTTAGAACTTCATCTATACCGTATCGACCAATTACATGTCGTATAAAACCACTTACGAGTTTTTTCCATTTATGGATATCTTTTGGCATTGTTGTATTTGCCTTCCAAAAATACATTGTTTTATCTTCACTTGCCAATTCTTTAGGCATGAAGCCAATTTCAACAAAGGGCTTTAAGTGATTGTTTACAAAAAAATCAAAGATCCGATTAATCGTTCTAAAATTAAGCATCACTTCACCGTCAGCATCTTCATGATAAACCATCAACTCATCTGAAAAAATACCGTGAAATCTAACAAACTTAATACCAATGTCTGTCTGAGCTAGTAATAACTGTTGCCGTACATCAGCATCCAATAAATCTTCTGCTCGGCCAATACCAACTGTTTGTATTAACTCTTTTTTAAACGACCCACCATTGGTTGCCACCATATCAACAACTCCATTAACAAATGTCATTTCTTTTTCCATATGCATTTGCGTATTCGTCTCTTTAACCAATGCAAACAAACTCGTTAATGAATCATTTTTACTTAAATTGATGTAGTTGTATAACCTATTTTGAATCTCATCATCCGTATATTCAAGACGACTATTTTTAATCCTAAATTGCTTTGGTGTCATATGATACCTTTTTTTGAATTGATCATTGAAAGAACTCAATGAAACAAAGCCATGGTTCAAACTAATTTCACTAATATTTTCATCTGTTTGCAACAAATCGTAACATGTAAGTTGCATACGGTAACTCATAATGTACTCTGAAAGATTGACTCCCAAATTTTTTTTAAACAAACGTGACAAATAGGATTGATTAAAATTAAATTGCTTTGCTAAACTACTTAATGTAAGCTGATTCGAAATATTATCATTGATATAGAATAAAATTTTGAACATCAAATCATCGAGATGTTCAATTTCACTACTGTCTCTTTCTATTAATAACAACTCTGTCAATGTCACTAATAGTTGTAAAATATTGATTTTCCGCTCAATACGACTAAGATTTCCTTTCAACTCTATCACTGCAAACTGTACAAGTTCTTTTACAATGCCACTCTCTAGTATAACTTTATCGGGCTTAACAACAAAAATCTTATCGCGATAAGATGGCATTTCCTGATTGATAAATTCACTGCTAATTTGAATAACCGATACAATGTTCCCAGCCGTTCCTTCCAACGAGTGACGCACTAGACTTGGAACAATAATCACGTCTTCTTTATTTAATTCATACGTCTCTTTGCCAATGTGAACAGATAACTGCCCTTCAATAACCATAATAATTTCAATAAATTCATGCCAATGAAATGGTACCAACCTTACTTCATGTAATAAATGATTGTAAGGCAAATCTCCGTCAGTAAAATTAACTTTTTCAAAATACATCGTTAGCCACAGCTCCTCATTTTGATAACGTTTTCACATCGCAAGTATAAATTAATTTCACACTGTATTCAAATCAATTTACACTGATTGATTATTTTCAAAGGATCCTTGTGACACTTCAATCTGGAGAAATTCCACCTTCCTTTACCTACTTACAACTTACACTGCTGTAAAATAATAATACTGCTAACACCAGGCATCCTGATACTAGCAGTATTATCTATTTATGAAAGATTCTGTTCTGATTTTAATGCGACTCTATTTACTCATCTGAGTACTCTAAAATATCACCTGGTTGGCACTCTAACACTCGACAAATTTCATTCAGAGTCGAAAAGCGGATAGCACTGACTTTACCGGTTTTTATTTTTGATAAATTAACATTTGCGACGCCGACTTGCTCTGATAATTCTTTCAATGACATT
>NZ_JAFYUW010000093.1:0-4405 GCF_017549435.1 Brochothrix sp. | reverse complement strand
GCTTCATCTGCTGGGAAATTAATTGTAAAAGATATTATTACAGATAACTTTTTACAACAAATTGTCTTACGACCAGAACAATTTGATGTTGTTGCTACGATGAATCTTAATGGAGATTATGTTTCTGATGCATTAGCAGCTCAAGTTGGTGGTATTGGTTTATCACCTGGTGCGAACATTAATTATTTAACAGGTCATGCTATTTTTGAAGCGACGCATGGTACAGCGCCAACCTTTGCGAATCAAGACCGTGCGAACCCAAGTGCGATGTTATTATCAGCAGTGATGCTGTTAGAACATTTGGGGTGGAATGAGGCGGCAACATTAATTTTGAATGCGTTGGAATCAACGATTTCACAACAAATAGTCACAGAAGATTTAGCGCAGCTCATTGATGTTACTGCTGTTTCGACTTCGGCATTTGCAGATGCATTAGAAGCAGCTATTACAAAGTAACGACTTAGATTGGTTGGTGTTATCAGCCGAGGTAGGCTGATTAGAACTGTTAATATAACAGGCACGACAAGTGAACGCAGGTGAGCGTACAGATGGTACGTAATCCTAAATGAGTGAGAAGCAACGTCTGAGATTGGTTAGTGTTATCGGCCGAGGTAGGCTGATTAGAACTGTTAATATAACAGGCACGACAAGTGAATGCGGGTGAGCGTACAGATGGTACGTAATCCTAAATGAGTGAGAAGTAACGTCTGAGATTGACGGTTATAATCTGCCTGAAGCAAGTTCCTGAAAGAAGGGGCTTGCTTCTTTTTAGCTTGAGAATGAACAGAAGTGTTATTGCGTCTAATAAATGCTAAAATAGAGGAATAGAACAGTCTGGATAGGGAGCGATGAGAGTGAAAAAATTAGTATTATTTGATGGGAATAGTTTAGCAAGTCGTGCATTTTATGCATTGCCGCTTTTAAATAATGATAAGGGTGTTTATACCAATGCAGTGTATGGTTTTGCAATGATGGTAACAAACGTTATTGAAAAAGAGCAACCAACACATGTAATGGTAGCATTTGATGCGGGGAAAACAACTTTTCGTCATAGCCAATATAAAGAGTATAAAGGTGGGCGTTCAAAAACACCGAGTGAACTTTCGGAACAATTTCCGTTTATCAAAGAGTTGTTAGATGCCTATCATGTGAAGCATTACCAATTGGCTAACTATGAAGCGGATGATATTATTGGGACATTAGCCACACAAGCTGAAAAAGAAGGTATTGATAAAATCCTTATTATTACCGGAGATCGCGATTTAACACAGCTGGCTAGTGAAAAAATCACTGTTAATATCACTAAAAAAGGAATTACAGATGTTGAAGTGAATACACCAGAAACGCTGCTTGAGAAATTCAACTTAACACCGAATCAAATCATTGATTTAAAAGGATTAATGGGTGATTCATCTGATAATATTCCTGGGGTAAAAGGTGTTGGAGAGAAGACAGCTTTAAAATTACTGCATGAGTATGGTTCAGTTGAGAAGGTGTTAGAAAATACAGAGGCTGTTTCTGGAAAAAAATTGAAAGAAAATTTAACGACTTACAAAGAAGATGCACTTCTCAGTAAAACGTTAGCAACGATAGATGTGTCATCTCCAATTGAAGTAACATTAGATGATACGGCTTATAGTGGTTATGAAGCAAGCGATGTGATTCCAATATACCGCGAGTTAGGTTTTAAGACCTTGCTTGAAAAAGAATTGGGCGAAGAACCCTCAGCACAAGCAGAGCCATTAGCAGAAATTGCTGTTGAAATCGTTAAAGATATTCCAACGGCAGAATTGATGGATGGCGCAAGTGTATATGTTGAAGCTAAAACAGATAATTATTTAGGATCTGATATTTTAGGTTGGAGCGTTTATACAAATGAAAAAATCTATTATTTAACACACGAAGCTGTATTGGAGGCGAAAAATCTTCAAGCCTTTCTGACAGATGAAACACTGACAAAACGGGTTTATGATGCGAAACGTTGTGTGGCCATTTTATTGCGTGAAGGAATTCATCTTAAAGGTATTACCTTTGACTTAATGTTGGCGTCTTATTTATTAGATCCATCCTTTACAATTACCGATTTTGCTGGTGTAGCAGAACTACATAGTTATTCGGCTGTTGAAAACGATGAAACCATTTACGGCAAAGGTGCTAAATGGGCGTTGCCAGAAGAACAAATACTAGCTGATCATCTTGGACGCAAAGCATTAGCGATTGCTGAACTAGAAGAAGCAATAACAATTTCTTTAAACAACAATGAGCAAGCAGACTTATTGATTGAACTGGAATTGCCACTATCGCTTGTGTTAGCTGAAATGGAAGTTCAAGGTGTCTCAATTGATACAGCTGCTTTAGAAAAAATGAAAACAGATTTGCAAGTACGTTTAGATACATTAGTCGCTGATATTCATGCAGCAGCTGGAACAGAGTTTAATGTGAACTCTCCTAAGCAACTAGGCGTTATTTTGTTTGAAGAGTTACAATTGCCAGTGATTAAGAAGACTAAAACGGGTTATTCGACCTCTGTTGATGTCTTAGAGCAATTACAAGGTGAACATCCAATCATTGACTTAGTGATGACTTATCGTCAGCTAGTGAAGCTTCAATCAACGTATATCGAAGGTTTGTTAAAAGTAACAGATGAAAAGACACATAAAGTGCATACGCGTTTCAATCAAACATTGACGCAAACAGGACGTTTGAGTTCAGTAGATCCTAACCTTCAAAATATTCCCGTTCGACTAGAAGAAGGACGCCGTATTCGTTCAGTCTTTAAAGCATCACAAGAAGGCTGGAAAATCTATGCGGCCGATTATTCACAAATCGAATTACGAGTGTTGGCACATATTGCGAAAGACGAAAACCTGATTGCGGCCTTTAATGCAGATATGGATATCCATACTAAGACAGCGATGGATGTTTTCCATGTTGAAGCGGATGAAGTGACGAGTAACATGCGTCGCCAAGCAAAAGCAGTTAACTTCGGTATTGTTTACGGCATTAGTGATTACGGCCTTTCACAAAACTTGGGAATAACACGCGCAGAAGCACAGACGTTTATTGATCGCTATTTTACAAGTTACCCGAAAGTAAAAACATTTATGGAAGAAGTTGTGGTTCAAACGAGACAATCAGGTTATGTTGAAACGATTTTACATCGTCGTCGTTACATTCCTGAAATTACAAGCCGTAACTTTAATATTCGCGGTTTTGCAGAACGAACAGCGATGAACACTCCGATTCAAGGGAGTGCGGCTGATATTATCAAACAAGCAATGGTCTTATTAGATAAAGAACTTAAAGCAACAAATATCCAAGCAACGATGCTTTTACAAGTACACGATGAGCTTATTTTTGAAGTCGCTGAAAAAGATATTGAGCGTTTGGACACACTCGTTAAAGACGTAATGGCCAACGCTGTTGAATTAGATGTACCCTTAAAAGCCGACAGTGCATATGGCGATTCATGGTACGATGCAAAATAATTTAAAACGCTGAAAGAGGAGGAACTGCAGTGCCAGAATTACCAGAAGTAGAAAATGTCCGTGCCACATTGGCGGAATTAGTCATCGGTCGCACAATTGAACAAGTAACAATTGGTGTACCAAAAATGATTCATGGTGTGGATTCACAACAGTTTGCTTATAACCTTATAGGTGAAAAATTTGTGGATATCCGTCGTCGGGGCAAGTTTTTATTACTAGATACGACAAATTATACGATTTTATCGCATCTACGGATGGAAGGTAAATATCGTTTAACGTTAGATGAAGAAGAAAAAAGTAAACACACACATGTTGTTTTTCAATTAGATGGGGGACAACAATTACGTTACCTTGATGTCCGTAAATTTGGAACAATGGAAATGGTACCTTTAGGGCAAGAAGAGACCACGCGTGCGATTAAAAAATTAGGGCCTGAACCTTTTGGCGAAGACTTCCAATTAGACGTGTTTGCAAAAGCATTGTCGCGTTCAACGCGAGGTATTAAAAATGTGCTATTGGATCAAAAAGCAGTTGTTGGATTAGGCAACATCTATGTCGATGAAGTCTGTTATGTTGCAAAGGTTAATCCAATTAAACCAAGTAACGAATTAAATCAAACAGAAGTGAAACGATTGTATGATGCGACTCGCAGCATCTTAACGGAAGCTGTTAAATTGGGTGGTTCAACGATTCGGACCTATGTGAATTCACAAGGTAAAATTGGTAACTACCAAGAAAAATTGGTAGTTTATGGGCATAAAGGAGAACCGTGTCCGCAGTGTGGGACTGAAATTGAAAAGATTCAATACCATGGTCGTGGCACGCATTATTGCCCCGCTTGTCAACCATTATTAAGGAAGTGATAACATGACAACAGTGATTGGGTTAACAGGTGGCATTGCCTCAGGAAAAAGCTT
>NZ_JAFYUW010000092.1:0-10124 GCF_017549435.1 Brochothrix sp. | reverse complement strand
TGCGATGGGGATTTCTGAAGTAACGGATTCATTGACAGTCATCGTATCAGAAGAAACGGGCGGCATCTCAACAACAATGAATGGAAAAATGCAACAAGAGTTAAGTTTAAGCGATTTACGAGCGTATCTTGAAAAAACGTTCGAAAAACAAGAGAGCAAACAAACCCTATGGATATTCCCAAAAAGGGGGCGTAAAAAATGATTGACCGCATACTATCGAGTCGTTGGGCATTAAGAGTGTTAGCATTGGTTTTAACGCTTGTACTCTACAGTGTGACAACAGATTCTACAGCAAGTAAAACACAAGAGAGTGGCCTGTCTTTATTAGGCAATGATACAGAAGTTATTACTGGTGTTCCGGTGAAAGTATTAAATGATTCAGATGGTATCGTTATTTCTGGTGTGCCTTCAGAGGTAACAATGGAAGTTAAAGGTTCACGCAATGTAATTAAAGCGATGGAACAGCAAGGTGATTTTTCGGTTGTTGCTGATTTACAGAATGTATCTGTAGGTACACAGATAGTCAAACTGGAACCGACTAATTTACCAGAGGGTATCGAAGCGACTGTTACGCCTGCTGAAATTACTGTAACGATTCAAGAAAAAATCACCAAGGAATTTAATGTCGAACCTGAAATATCACCACAGCTTATTGCTACGGGCTATAAATCTGGGCCGCCTACTTCAGATGTCGATAAAATCAAGGTGACTGGACCACGAGATACAATTTTAAATATTACAGCTGTAAAGGCTAAGGTTACATCTGAGCAACCGTTAAATGAGACAACAACGATTAAAACGAATTTAACAGTGCTTGATAATAACTATAATAAAATCACGAATGTTCAATTAAGTAAAAAGTCTGTTGAAATTACAGTACCGATTTCAAAATCAGGTAAAAGCATCCCGATTTCATTAATTCAAAAGGGAGAGCCAAAAAACAATCTGACTATTTCTAGTTTGACTTCTAATGTTTCACAAGTCACTTTAGAAGGCGATGAAAAAGAGCTCGATAAAATAAAATCGCTCGAAGTACCAGTCGATGTCAGTGATGTGAGTGGTAATATCATAAAAAAAGTTAACATACAGGTGCCTGATGGCATAAAGTTAGTTTCAGCACCAACAATTAATGTAACAATTCGTACAGGGGAAAAAGTAAACAATGTGAGAGAAGAAACAAATAAACAGAATGAAGAAGTAATTGAAAGTAGCGAAAAAAAAGCAACAGACACAAACACAGAGGTTGAAAATAACACAACTGATGAAGCAACAACGTCTGATAGTGAAACTGAAAATAAAGAAACTAATACATCCTCAGAAACAACGGAATAATAAGTTGTAACGTGGATTAATTTAAAGGAGCGAAATAAAAAATGGGTAAATATTTTGGAACAGATGGCGTACGAGGTGTAGCTAACCAAGAATTAACACCGGAGCTAGTTTTTAAATTAGGTCGTTTTGGAGGTTATGTATTAACGCAGCACTCAGATACAAAACATCCGCGCGTACTTGTAGGTCGTGATACAAGAATATCAGGTGTGTTGTTAGAACAGGCACTAATTGCCGGTCTTATTTCAGTTGGTTGTGAAGTAATGCGTCTTGGTGTTATCTCGACACCTGGTGTAGCTTATCTAACGCGCGTACAAGATGCTGCTGCAAGTATTATGATTTCTGCATCACATAATCCGGTACAGGATAATGGGATTAAATTTTTTGGACCTGATGGTTTCAAATTGAGTGATGAAGCTGAACTTGAAATTGAAGCGTTGCTTGATCAAACGGAGGATACTCTACCACGCCCGAGTGACGATGGTTTAGGATCAGTTGAAGACTTTTATGAAGGCTCAGCAAAATATCTACAATACCTACGTTCTTGTGCAAGTGAAGAGTTTACAGGTGTTAAGGTAGCTATCGATATGGCTAACGGTGCAACGAGTCAACTTGCTAACCGATTATTTGCTGATTTAGATGCTGATATCTTCACAATGGCTTCTACACCAGATGGGTTAAACATTAATGATGGTGTTGGCTCGACACATCCAGAAGCGTTGGCGCGTTTTGTCGTTGATAACGAAGCGGATGTTGGTGTAGCGTTTGATGGTGATGGTGACCGTATTATTGCAGTTGATGAAAAAGGTAATATTGTTGATGGTGACCAATTAATGTTTATCATTGGTAATTACTTATCTGAAAAAGGTTTGTTGAAAAACAACACAGTTGTCTCAACTGTCATGAGCAACCTTGGTTTCCATCGTGGCTTAGAAGAAGCTGGTATTAACGATGTAATGACTCAAGTCGGTGACCGTTACGTTGTCGCTGAAATGCGTAAGAATAATTTCAACTTTGGTGGCGAACAATCTGGTCATATCGTTTTATTAGATCATAATACAACAGGTGATGGTATGCTTGTAGCGGTTAAATTGGTTGATATTTTAAAACAATCGGGCAAAAAGATGTCAGAACTTGCTGATCAAATGGATAAATACCCGCAAAAGCTTGTAAACGTGCGTGTAACCGATAAACATCATGTCACTGATAACCAAACTGTTGCAGCTGTTATTGCTGAGGTAGAAGCTTTGATGGGCGATAAAGGCCGTGTCCTTGTTAGACCTTCAGGAACAGAACCGTTAGTACGTGTTATGGTTGAAGCGGCAAGTGAAGAAGATTGTGAAAATTACTGCGATAAAATTGTAGCAGTTGTACAAACAGAAATGGGTTTATAGGATTATAAAATATAATGGGTTTCTTGCTGACAGATTTGGCAGGAAGCCCTTTTTTTATGCATACGATGATGAGCTATCCAAAGCAACTGATGAAAGTGATGTGAACAAAAGTAAAAACTGTTAGAGAGAATTTGTTCAAACGATGTGATGAAAGCGTTTTATATGTTAAAATGAGAGAGTAGAAAGTTAATAAGGAGGTATGATAATGCTAACTGAGAAGCAAAAAATGTTAGCGGGCAAGCTGTACAATTCAATGGATGCAGAACTTGTCTTTGAACGAACACAAGCACGAACGAAAACACGATTATATAACGCTACATCGGAGATAGACATCCAAGAACGAAAAGCATTGTTAAAACAATTATTAGGAACATCAGATACAAATACTTATATTGAACCTAATATTCGTTGTGATTACGGGTATAATATCCATGTTGGTGCTAATTTTTATGCCAATTTTGATTGTGTTTTTTTAGATGTGTGTGCCATTCGTATCGGTGATAACTGCATGTTGGCGCCGGGGGTTCATCTCTACACAGCAACACACCCATTAGATGCACAGACAAGAATATCAGGTGCTGAATTTGGCAAAGAAATTAATATTGGCAACAATGTTTGGATTGGTGGCGGCGCTATTATTAATCCAGGTGTTACAATTGGAGATAATGCAGTCATTGCTTCAGGTTCTGTTGTAACCAAGGACGTTGTAGCTAATACACTTGTGGGTGGAAATCCTGCTAAAAAGTTAAAAGACATAGTATAATGAAGATGGCATATTACTTAAAATGAAGGGAAGTTTTAAAAATGAGTGAAAAATTCAAACGTATACATGTAGTTGTAATGGATTCAGTCGGTATTGGAGAAGCACCAGATGCAGCTGAATTTGGTGATTTTGATGTTGATACACTTGGGCATATAGCTCGTGAAAAAGGCGGCTTAACTGTTCCTAACTTAGCAGATTTAGGTCTTTCGAATATTAAAGAAATACAAGGCGTTCCTAAAGCAGAAACAGCACTTGGTTATTATACAAAAATGCAAGAAACATCAGCAGGTAAAGATACAATGACAGGTCATTGGGAGATCATGGGGTTATTTATTGATACGCCTTTCCGTGTCTTTGAAAATGGTTTTCCTGATGAATTAATTGAAAAAATCGAAGCTTTCTCAGGTCGAAAAGTTATTGGTAATAAACCAGCCAGTGGGACAGAAATTCTAGAAGAACTTGGTGAAGAGCAATTGAAAACAGGTGCATTAATTGTTTATACATCAGCTGATTCAGTGTTGCAAATTGCTGCCCATGAAGAGGTTATTCCATTAGACGAATTGTACCGCATTTGTGAGTACTGTCGTGAAATCACACGTGAAGACCCGTATATGCTTGGACGTATTATTGCGCGTCCTTATCTAGGGACAAATGCAGCAGATTTTGCACGTACGCCAAATCGTCACGATTATGCGCTCAAACCATTTGATAAAACAGTTATGGATCATGTTAAAGATGGTGGTTTAGATGTTGTCGCTATTGGGAAAATTTCAGATATTTTTGATGGCGAAGGTGTAACGAAAGCAGTCCGCACACAATCAAACATGGATGGAATGGATAAGTTTGTTGAAGTGTTGAAATCTGATTTCCATGGTATGAGTTTCTTAAACTTAGTTGATTTTGATGCGGTATATGGCCACCGTCGTAATCCTATTGGTTATGGTGATGCATTGGAAGAATTTGATGCTCGTTTACCTGAGGTATTCGCCAACATGAAAGAGGATGATCTTTTGATTATCACTGCCGATCATGGGAATGATCCGACATACAAAGGCACAGACCATACACGTGAATATGTACCGTTATTGGTTTATGGGAAAAACTTAACAGGAAACGGTGAATTAGCATTAAGAGAAACATTTGCTGATTTGGGAGCGACAGTTTCTGATAATTTTGGTGTTAAAATGCCAGCATACGGAAAAAGCTTTTTAGGTGATTTAAACTAGTATTTCCATTAGTCATCGGAATTGAGCTATACCAATTGATAAAAAGACATAATTCTTATATAGAATTATGTCTTTTTTGTTTATTTTATAATGAATTTTATTGACTTTGATAAGCGTGTTGGTGTACAATTTACTTTGTTACATAAAACGTTTAAGACTGTACCAATTTAATGAAAGCTTAATTGCTAGCGCCAGTACTTATAGTTAAATAAGTAGACGAGGAGAAAGTTATCGAGGAGTCGGCGGATACTTTCCGGCCTGTTGGGGTCGATATGCGAGGTTAAAACAAGCAGGTGACTGTTTGCACAAGAACCGAGTAAACAACGGTCTTTCTTGAAGCGTTTAATACACTTTAGGAGGAATTATAAGATGTGTGGAATTGTTGGTTATATTGGAAAGTTAAATGCAAAAAATATTTTGTTGGATGGTTTAGAAAAATTGGAATATCGTGGTTATGATTCAGCGGGGATTGCCCTTGTAGCTGATCAAACAGTTATTACGACTAAGACTAAGGGACGTATCGCTGATTTACGTCAAGCCGTAGCTAATGACGCTACTGGTACTTGTGGAATTGGACATACACGTTGGGCGACACATGGTGTGCCAAATGAAGAAAATGCGCATCCACATCAATCACAATCAGGTCGTTTTACGATTGTTCATAACGGTGTTATTGATAATTACCGTCAGTTAGAAGAACAGTATTTAAACGGGGTGGCATTACAAAGCGATACAGATACAGAGATTGTTGTGCAATTAATGGATAAATTTGCTGAAAAAGGTTTATCAACAGAACAAATTTTCCGTAATGTGTTAGATGTTTTGGATGGTTCATTTGCGTTTGGTTTAATTGATAGTGAACGTCCAGGAGAACTTTTTTTCGCTAAAAATAAAAGTCCATTGCTAATCGGTGTAGCTGCTGAAAGCAATATGCTCGCAAGTGATGCTATGGCTGTTATCAAAGAAACCGATCAATTTGTTGAAATTAATGATGGTGAATATGGTATTTTAACAGCAGAGAGATACCAACTTTTTAGTGGAACAACAAATGAAGCCATTGAACGTGCACCGTTTACAGCTTCAATTGATGCAGACGATGTTGAAAAAGGTATGTATCCGCATTATATGATGAAAGAAATCGATGAGCAACCAGGTGTTATTCGCCGTATTGTTCAAAAATATCAAGATGAAACAGGTGCGTTTACGATTGCAGAAGATTTACAAGCTGCTGTTATCAACGCTGATCGTTTATACATCGTAGCATGTGGAACAAGTTATCACGCAGGTTTAATTGGTCGTAAATTGATTGAAGAAAAAGCGGGCATTCCTGTAGAAGTGGTTGTGGCAAGTGAGTTTGGTTATGATATGCCTTTATTATCTGAAAAACCAGCATTTTTATTCATCTCACAAAGTGGTGAAACAGCAGATAGCCGTCAAGTCCTTGTGAAGGTGAAAGCATTAGGACATGCTGCAATTACTTTAACAAATGTACCTGGATCGACGTTATCACGTGAAGCAGATTATACATTGTTATTACATGCTGGACCTGAAATTGCTGTTGCATCAACAAAAGCATACACAGCTCAGGTAGCTGTATTAAGCATTCTCGCTGAAACTCTAGGCAAAGCTCAAGATATTGTTCAAGTGCATGATATGGCTCATGAATTAGGTATTGTAGCTAATGCTATGCAAACAATCATTGATGAGAAAGAGCAAATCCAACAAATGGTGTTAGATTATGTTGCAACAACACGTAACGCGTTTTTCTTAGGACGTGGCGTTGATTACTTTGTCTCTTTAGAAGCGGCATTGAAATTAAAAGAAATTTCTTATATTCAAGCAGAAGGCTTTTCAAGTGGTGAACTAAAACATGGTACAATCGCCTTGATTGAAGATGATACACCAGTGATTGCTTTGGTGACACAACCTCATACGCAATTACAAATTCGTAGTAACTGTTCGGAAGTACAATCTCGTGGTGCTAAAGTAGCGATTGTTGTGACTGAAGAATTGGCTCAAACTGGCGATACGTTTGTTATCCCAAACACTGCACTTGAATTAACACCACTTGTATCTGTTGTCTTTACGCAATTATTTGCTTATTACGCAGCCCTTTCACGCGGCTGTGATGTTGATAAACCACGTAACCTTGCAAAATCAGTGACAGTGGAATAGAGTTGTTTTTTAAAAACCTTTTGGATGTGTTATTATCTAAAAGGTTTTTTTGACGACAATTTTATTTTAGCTTATTTTTGATAGATCTACCTTCAAGAGAAGCTTTTTTGTCGCTTTGTAAGTGGTTAACCAAAATATAATTGCTAAAAAACTAATAGTAAAACCGAAGATACAAATGCCTTTCCAACCGTAGTATGTATAAATATTTGTTGAAATAATTGATCCAGTAGCACTTCCTACAGAATAAAAAATCATATAAGCAGCAGTGAGTCGGCTTCTTGCTGCGGTATTAATTTTTAAAGTTAGGCTTTGATTGGTGACATGGATAGCTTGGATTGCAAAATCAAATAAAATAATGCCAATAACTAGTAAAAAAATAGAGCTGTCTATAAAGCTAATGAAAAACCAAGACGATAATAGTAACAAGAGCGCAATAAAGGTGGTGAGTTGACCAAAGCCTTTATCTGCTAGGTTACCTGACCAATTAGCACCTAATGCTCCAAACACACCTATCAGCCCGAATAATCCCACAATCATGTGTGAAAAAGAGTGTGGTGGCGAAACTAACGGATAAACAAAAGCAGTCCAAAATGTACTGAAACTAATGAAAATAAGAAAAGCAAGTAATCCACGAATAATTAGAATTTTTTCACGAACGAGTAATAGTACAACTGAAAATACTAGCTGAGGATAAGATAGTGTCGATTTTTCATACAGTTTTGTAGGGAGTTTTTTAAGTAAGAGACTAATCAATAGCAACAAGATTGCTGCAGACGAAAGATAGACAGATCGCCATCCTGCTAAATCGTTCATTATTCCAGCGAAAGTTCGTGCGAGTAAAATACCGATAACAATTCCGCTTGTAACCAAACCGATTATTCGACCGCGTTCAGAAGGTCGTGTTAGAAGTGCTGCATAGGCAACGAGAGTTTGTGTAACGGTTGCAAGTAAGCCGACTGCTCCAATACCAATAAAAAAAACAATACTATTAGTTGCAAAACTAACAACGGTTAATGCGATTACAAGTAATAATATTTGATAAAGAATGACGGAACGGATATTTAATATATCACCTAGTGGTACTAATAAAAGCAAGCCAAGTGCATAAAATACTTGTGATATTGTAATGACGATGCCGATGGTTGCTTTAGAAATCAAAAATTCGTCAGCTATAGAATCTAGTAAGGTGTGCGCAAAATAAATATTAGCAACAGTCATCCCTGCTGTTAGTGCTAATAGAAACTCCGAGAATTTAGTTAGTGTGTTATCGTACGTTAATCGCAAAGTTTGTTTAATAACTGAGTAGGGTGTGTTTGTATCATGATGCTTCAAATTAAATTCCTCCAATTGAATACCGTTCGGTATGTTATTTTATATTTTAAAGCATAGTTTTAATTTTGAAATCTGTCAAATTATTTTTTTTATTGACAAAATATGGATTGAGTAATAATATTTTAATTATACCGATTGGTAAAAAAACGAAGGTTTTGATTATGCTAGATGAAAATAAAGAAGTTTTAGATTATCACCTATTAAATAATAATGTACCTTTGAGTGAATTGTACCCCTCGTTAACAGATGATGAACAAGTAATTGAAAAATTTTATGAAGTTGTAAGGTCGGGTACTAAACTAGAGCAAGTTGGTATCTTTATGGCGAACGAAGTGAAAGCTAACCAGATGAACTCTGAAAATTTTGTAACTATAACAAGGACCCCGCTTGAGTATGCTGAGCATATAAATGAAATGTTAGAAATTTGGGGAAATTTTAAAATTGAAGTTCAGGAAATTTTTTCAAATGAAAATAAAGTTTACGTGAGATGGAAACAATCAGGAAAACACAGAGCTGAATACGACGGTTATGCACCAACTAATAAAGAAGTTATTGAAGTAGGTAGTGCTGTCTATCGATTAGAAAATAAAAAAATAGTAGAATATTGGATTCAGGTGGATAGACTTGGAATTTTAGAACAATTAAAAATAAACCAAGAATAAGATGATTCGATAAGTGTTTATATTATGAAGGAGGATGAACCATGGCTCGAAAACGAGCGTTTGATAAAGATAAAGCATTAGATTTTGCAATGGAAATTTTTTGGGAAAAAGGTTATGCTACGACATCTATCAGTGATTTAACAGAAGTAATGGGTATTCAACGACCAAGTTTGTACAGTGCATTTGGTGATAAAGAAGAACTGTTTGAGTCTGCATTGCGTAGATATAATAACCAACATGCTTCTTTTATTCGAAAAAAATTACAAACATACACATCTGTGAAAGTTGCCTTTCTTAATTTATTTGAAGGGGTAATCGAAGAAGAATATAGCAGGGATACGAGTAAAGGTTGTTTTTGTATTAATACAATTGTAGAGCTAGCACCACATGATGAAAAATTTGAAGTTTTAACAAGAGAACATCAAATGTATCTAACAGTTATTTTCCAAGAAAAGCTGTTAATGGGTGTTGAATCTGGAGAAATAGATAAGGATATTGATGTGAAAGCAGTGGCACATTCCTTAGTTGTCACATTGGTAGGTATTACGGTATTGTTGAAATCAGGTATCAATCGATTGCTAATCGATAACGCTGTTAATTTAACATTATCATTAATTAAATGAATGTAATAAAAAAATTTAAAATCGTCAAAATACTAGAGTCAGTTATCTCATTATGTATCTTTTGAATGAAGTTCTTATTTTTGCGTTCAATCCCTACTTGTTTTACACTTAGCATTGTAGAAATTAAAAGCTTTAATCACGATAAATTGATAGGAGTGAAGCGTAATGAAAGCAATGCAAATTAGTCAATATGGCAAAGATGAAAAAGTTATTTTAACAGAGGTAAAAACACCTGCTGTTGGCGCTCATGATATTTTAATTGAAGTCTATGCGGCTAGCGTGAACCCTGTTGATTACAAATTACGTGACGGTGCATTAAAAGCTGTGCGTCCTAAAAAATTGCCCTTAACATTAGGCAATGATTTTGCTGGTATTGTTACGAAGATTGGTGCAGAGGTGACACGTTTTAAAGTGGGTGATGCGGTTTATGGGGCAGCGAGTGCCGACCGTTGGGGCAGTTTTGCAGAGTATTTTGTCGTTGGAGAACAATATGCGGCTTTGAAACCAAGTAATCTCAGCTTTACAGAAGCCGCTTCATTACCACTGACAGCTTTAACGGCTTATCAAGCTTTAACTGAATGGTTGGATGTTCAACCCGGTCAAAAAATCTTTATTCCAGG
>NZ_JAFYUW010000091.1:0-3746 GCF_017549435.1 Brochothrix sp. | reverse complement strand
TTTTAGATACAACAACTAAAAAACTTAAATGATTTTTAATTTATTACATTCGAAGAACCGTCATCAACAACTTTTTTTGATAAACACTTTCTTAAAAAAAAGGAATTAAGCAATGATGCGTTGCTTTTTCATAGAATAAAAATTTATTTTTTTAACATCGGAGGAATTAAAATGTCAAAAACACCACAATGCCAAAGTTGCGGGATGCCAATGAATAAAGCAGATGAATTTGGTATCGAAAAGGATGGTTCTGCTTCAGAAAAATACTGTATTAAATGTTACGATAATGGTCAATGGACCAATGGTGAGGCAACATTTGATGAATTTTATGAAATAAGTTTACGAGGCTTTCAAAATTCAGATATGAACAAAGTACAAAAATATTTTCTTAATAAGATGTACACTAAAAAATTCCTTAAAAAACTAGATCGTTGGAAATAGCAGGATTAGCCTCTTGAAACATCTAAGAGGCTTTTTTTACGTGCACTCTCTTCCACTCTTTTTTTAAGTTAACTACCATTACTTTTGAAACGGTTATAATGTGCTCAAGAGGTGAGCTTAATGTTAAATGTTGCAATTTTTGCAAAGTACTCGTCAACCCTACACACTATCGAACGTCTTTTGGAAAGCTATCACACTCAACTGTTCAATCCCCACTGTTACACCTATCCTATTCATCTCAACCCTGAATTTCGCGCTAACACTTTTTCTTTTTTGATTCTATCACTTGACGATACAGATATTGATGCACTTGCGCTAGCAAAAAAGATCCGACAATTAGCTCCTGCTGTTCCATTGATATTAACGACTACTAGGCAAAGGCTATTACCTGATCTATTGACACTCGATATCTTTGCTTGTATTCCTCAACCTATACAGAAAACACCGTTTTTCTCCACAGTTAAACGTTTATTATTTTCCCTTAAAACCACTCCTCCCTTATTTCATTTCAGTGAATATCAAAAAAAAATTCGGCTCCCCTGTGAAAACATTCTTTATTTTGAAAAAAAACGTCGCTTAGTTATTATTACAACTCTCCACGAAGTTTTTTCTCCTTATTTAACAACCACGGAAGTTCTTAAACAACTCGATACCTCTTTCATCCAAATTCATCGTTCCTATATTATAAACAGTCGTTACGTTATAAACTCGGGCAATAACAAAGTCACAGTAACCGATTCACATGAAGAAATTATCAACTTGCCGATTGGTCGGACCTTTCAACAATCAGTTAAACAAAAATTACGACGATTGTGACAGCGAATTTTCGAATAAAAAAACAGACTGTCATGTCAGTCTGTTTGTAATCTACTTCTTTCGGTATTTATTAATCTCATAATTAATGCCTAAAATAAGGAAACGGTAAAAGATAAATACCGTAATAGTTAACAGGATATAGTTAGAGGAGTATTCTCCACCCGGAAAGGCATACATCGGATAATAGACCAAAAGACTCACAGTAATTAATTCTATCAGGGCTTGCCGTTTACCAATTTTACGTAAAATTTTTTTAAACGATTTGATATTAAAAACATCAGCCAACTCAAGCGTAAGCAAACCTTTTAAAGCGCCCATTACAAGAAGTGGTGCCATCACTATGTTGATTGAATCAATATTATAGATACGTAAAATCGCTAGATACAGAACAGTACTTATTAATAACATCAAGATTATCAGTCCTTTACTGGTTACTACCTAAGGCGTTTGTATTGTATATGAAAACTTTACAAATGGAATATTAACCCCGACATTTACTTTTTTCCACCCTTTTGAAATAGCATAAGCCACAGAAGAAGCACATGTTGCAGTAATCACTGCCGCTGCCCCCGCTCCCCAAGGACCCGCAATAGCAATCTTTCTAATATGCCATCCGACATAACCAGTGACGAATGCTCCACCTGCTATCGCACCCTTTGCTCTTGTTTTTTTACCTAATTTTATTTGCAAACCGACAAACCCTCTCGTTTCTACCCCTATATTCTCCTTTTTTATTATTTTAAATTCTTGTGTTAATTGGTTAAGCTCTTGTAATTGTTTGTTAGTGAAACCAATCTTATATAATTCTGGATTTGACATATCTAATGCTATATTACCATCCGCTTTCTTTATATAGAACGAACTTAAAGTCTCAAATTGTTTCATAACATCTAATGATAAAGGCTCTTCATGAATCAAGGTATTACTTATATTAGAAGCTTCTACCTTTTTGTCTATGGCTAAACATACACACGTAAACATTAAAGACATACAAATTAAAATACTAAATAGTTTTTTCATCTCTTATCCTCCTTCAAATTTTTTGTATTTTAAATCTTATTAATCAAAATAACCAACCACTTTCAATACCAGTATAGCGCTATTAACACCTATAAAATAGCTAATGTAACCAACTGCAGATTATATGTAACAAGTGGAAGAGATAACTAAAATAGCCGTGATAAAGATGATGGTCTTAAAAAAGGTGCCTAAGTTGTTTAGATTTTCGGATTCAATATATGACTTATTTTTCACTAAACAATCATGGTAAGATATGAATGAAACCTCTGATTATTTATCAATTTTTTAACTATTTTTTATGGAGAAGAAAAAAACAGCCACATACATGGCTGTTAAAATGAACAATTTATTTTACTATGTTGAAAGCAGTATAGCTATTAAATGTTATAGTTGTCCACTGCGTTTTTTGCTTCTTTTGACGTAGAACCACAATAAAACAGCTATACTAATAAGAATAGACCCTAAAACCGCTAACCAAACGAGCGTTTCTGCACCTGTTGTTGGTAAATCGCCTATTTTAATAATCGTTTGCTTCTTTTCTAAATTAGGCGTAACCACATCTTTTTCATCTAAATTTTCAACGATCGACTCAATGGCCTTATCTAGATTTCCAGTGACTTTAATGACTTGATTTTCGCTTGGGCATCGAAGTTAGATGGAGTGATAAGAGTGTTACTAACACCAGTTTAATTGTTTGTTTTATACTTATCATCTTTATCCCCCCTTAAGTCAAAGTGAAAACTTTAGTTTGTTTTAGCCTCTTCTACTGTTTTTCCATCCATACGTAAAGCAGTGAATTTGAAAGACAATTTAGACTCTACATAGTTTTGTTTCTCTGATAGCGCATCTTTATCCATTGTCCCTGTAAATTCAAAATTAGTAGCCCTATCTGCATCTGTTTTATCTGCAAATTCACCTTCATTATTCGCTAATCTTACAAGTTCTTGATTAATTGTGTACTTTTGTACCTCTGCTTTTGTAGCAACTAAAGGCACAATTTCATTTCCTTCATATCCTGTTGTACGTTTAAGGTTTAACTGAGTTAACGCTGGAACACCTTTCCCTCCACTGATTTCATACGTATCAACATCAACTTTTACAGGACGACCAGACTTGTTAATAATTTGGTAGTTTTTTGGTGAAGTGATGGTTGCTTCATCTTCAGACTCAAATATGACTTCAGTCGGTAATGTTACATTAATCCAACGATCGTCTCCATTAGGTAATGGCGTGTTAGGGTCAGTATTATCAATTTTCCCTAAGTTGCCTCGTGTACTAACATCGGCAGAAATATATTTTAAATAAATCTGTGACTCACATAACTGATACTTATTATTTAAATACTTGTGTTGCTTTTACTGCTTTTTGCCATCCTTCATAAAGCAATTCTTCTTTTTCAGTACCTTCGATTGGCTCAAATTGCTTTTCTAACTGCCAATGTTGTTGAATTTCTTCCTTATCTTTCCAAA
>NZ_JAFYUW010000090.1:0-15579 GCF_017549435.1 Brochothrix sp. | reverse complement strand
GAAAAAACATGAGGAGTGAAATGGGAAATTAGTACACCAACAGAAGGAGTGGTACTCTCGTAAAGCGAATGAATTCGCTACGATATTAGCAAAGGAGTGGTACTCGCTGTCGCTCCGTCCCATACTACTCTCGTAAAGCGAATGAATTCACTACGATATTAGCAAAGGAGTGGTACATCAATATAAGGAGTGGTACTCGCTGTCGCTCCGTCCCATACTGTCTTTGTAAGCTTTTAGCTTCGCAACAATGTCAGTAATTTCATAAACGCACAAAAAAACATTAGACCTGACATTTAAGTGTTAAATAGACATTCCTCCAGAAAAACTAAGCTTACTGTATCAAAATTTCATAACGGGATTCAATAATATAACGAGACCTGAAATTTAAGTGCTTTAGTAGGCATGAATCAGCCTACCTCAACTGAAATTTCTAGTCTAACACGTTCGATTTTTAATCCATTCTAATTTCGATAAAGTAAAATGAGCTTAGCTTTCTTTCGGTAATCAGTCTATCCTAACTAAAATTTCTAGTCTAATGAATGTTTTTTATTTTTCCAATTTTTTAGAGAATCAATGAGGTGTTTCCACTTTCACTACTTAATTACTAATTCAGTTTCAGTGTCGAAGAAGTGTGCTTTGCTGAGGTTGAAGGCTAATTTAATAATATCTCCGGCTTCATAATCGTCGCGTGCGGGCACCTTAGATACAAATTCTGTGTCTTCAATCTTAGTATATAACATTGTTTCAGCGCCTAATAATTCTGAAACGACTACTTCAACGTCCATTGTACTTTCTGCTAATGTTTCTAACACTAAGGGTTCGTTATGAATATCTTCTGGTCGAATACCAAAAACAAGTTTTTTACCTTCATAGCCTTGTGCTTTTAACACTTTGTATTTACCTTCAGGCACGTGGAAGTTCATGTCGCCGCCTTCAGTGCTAATGTAACCATTTTTCAATTCAACATTGAAGAAGTTCATTGCTGGTGAGCCAATAAAGCCGGCTACAAAAACGTTGTTAGGGTGGTTATAAACTTCCTTTGGAGAGCCGATTTGTTGAACAAATCCGTCTTTCATAATAACAATTCTATCTGCCATCGTCATTGCTTCTGTTTGATCATGTGTTACATAAATTGTTGTTGTTTTTAAACGGTTATGTAGTTTTGCGATTTCTGCACGCATCGCTACACGTAATTTAGCATCTAAGTTAGATAGTGGTTCATCCATTAAAAAGACTTTTGCATCACGCACAATCGCACGTCCTAAAGCAACACGTTGGCGTTGTCCACCTGATAATGCAGCGGGTTTACGTTCCAAATATTCCGTTAATCCTAAGATATCTGCAGCATCTGTTACTCGTTGCTTGATTTCAGCTTTACTGTATTTACGTAATTTCAAACCAAATGCCATATTATCATAAATACTCATATGTGGATAAAGCGCATAGTTTTGGAATACCATCCCGATGTCACGGTCTTTAGGTGCCACTTCATTCATCAATTTATCACCGATGTAAAGTTCACCGTCACTAATGTCTTCAAGTCCAGCAACCATACGAAGTGTTGTTGATTTACCACAGCCTGAAGGTCCAACGAAAACAATGAATTCTTGATCAGCAATTTCAAGGTTAAAATCTGTTACTGCGAAACCGTCTGAGTTGTCATACTTTTTATAAATATTACGCAATGCCATTTGTACCATTTTAAAAACCCCTTTGTTTGTTTTATCTATTACTAGTATATAATGCCAATAAACAATAGCGTATAGACACATCGTACAAAACAAAGTAGCAAACTAACCAAAGATGTAAAGGCTTACATTAAAAGGAGGAATTCACATGACACCTACAAAATTACTAACCATCTATCCGACGGCTAAAACGGGTTCAAACCCTTTACCGGCTCATATTAATATCCCTCATGAAACGCAATATCTTAGCATTCCTGAGACCGATTTAACGGCTAGTGAAATAGCATTGTTGACCTCGCTCTACCAACAAGAAATCGTATCAAAGCCTTCAATTAAACGGTCACCTTGGCATGCCTTTTTAACGGGAGAAACTGCGATCCTTCCCTCGGTATCTGCACCCGTACGTTGTATCTATTTTGATGTCCGTTTTGCAGATAACACTCAACAAATGGGGGAGTGGTTAAATTTATTCGATGCATTATTTGAAGGGCGTCGCACTCGTTTTCTATTAACTGAAACGAGTGGCGTATTGGTAGAAGAAAAAACAACGGATGCTCTAACAGATGAAAGTCTGGCGTCAATACTGACGGTCTTAGATAGTGATTTTTATGCCCATTCAAGTTGTGTGATCGGTTCATATTATGATGTTTCACCACAATTACCCGCTTATTTTATAGAAGAAAAGCGTTTATTTCAAGTTCATTTACAACATTTAACAGGAGATAGTGTTGTGAACATTCCTAAGTTGTTATTTAAAGAACATGCGAGTCAAATGACGGCAGATAGCGTTATCTTACAACAATTAAAAGAGGTGTTAATTGCACAACCTGATACTGTTTCTTTAATTAAGGAATTATGGAAAAATGAAGGGAACATTGCTCACACTGCCCAAAAATTATTTATTCATCGGAATACATTGTTATATCGCATTCAACGGTTTTATGAACAAACAGGATTATCTCTTAAATCAAATGAAGCCTTATTTTTATGTTATCTGCTAGTTGGTGTGTAAACAAACAGAAAGTTGAACAGTTTAATAGATAACCAAAAAAACCACCCAAAAGGGTGGTTTTCGAGTGTGGAAAATAATTATGATTTTAAAACGTTTTATTTTTTCTTATACTTCTTAATTATCGCTTTCATGTACTGACGTTGACTGACGGGGTTAGCTTTTCGTTCAAGGTAAGCCAGTTCTTTTTGCAGTTTCGCATATTCAGCCCAACGTTGTGTCGAAAGAGTTCCGTCTGCCAATGCCGCTGTGACTGCACATCCTGGTTCATTGTTATGCGTACAGTTATTGAAACGACAGTTTGCAGTCAGTTCCTTGATATCGGTAAAAGTAGTATCTAAGCTTTCTGAATCAGCCCAAAGCTGTAGTTCGCGCATACCAGGTGTATCAATAATCCAAGCGTCACCGACAGGTAATAAAAAGCGCGAGGTGGTTGTATGGCGGCCACGACTATCGTCGTCACGAATACCGCTCGTTGTTTGAATTTCTTCACCTGCTAAATAATTGAGCAACGTTGATTTACCTGCACCCGATGAACCCACAAGCGCGATTGTTCGGTGCTCAACAAGTCGCTTGTTTAAACGATCAAAACCAGCCCCATTTAAAGCACTACAAGCAATAATTTCGATGCCCATATGTTCACTTTCAACTTGGGAAAGGTAATCTTCGAGGTCTGTCACTAAATCACTTTTTGTTAAAACAATCACAGGGATAGCACCACTGTCCCAAGCTGTTGTCACGTAGCGGTTCAGTCGTTTCAAGTTGAAATCCTTGTTAAGGCTCATCGCCAACCAAACTTCTTCAATATTAGCGGCAACTACTTGACGTTCGTCTTTCTCACCGGGAATATTACGCACAAAGTTTGTCTGGCGCGGTAAGCGTCGATGGATCACCTGTTTTGTTTCATCTGTCACCACCCAATCACCGACAGCCGGTAGCTCAAATTTTGTTGTGATCGTGCGTGAAAAGCTCCCAGTTAATTTAAGGTTTATTTTACCTTCGAGCGTTAATGCTTGGTAAGTATTTTGTCCGGTCACAGTTATGCGTGCCAATCGTGAGCGTTCTTGCTCAGTGAGTGTATCTTCGAAAAACGTGTGCCATCCGAGTTGTTCTAGTGTGTACATAAATAATCTCTCCTCATAATTGAGGGAGAAGCACTGTTAGGAAATCTTCGCCCTCATCTCTAATTGATTTACAACGGCGTATAATGTAGTTAAAACTCCCATCATGCAACATCCTTTCTGGTTCTTGATAGTTATCAAGTTAATAGTTTTATTATGGCATGAACGTGTAGGGGACACAAGTCATATTTTTTAGCGTTGAAGCAGTTTCTATTTTTACAAGCTTGCCTTATAATGTAAGAGTGGAATGAAAACGATGACATTTTGAAAGAGGGTGCGCATGATGCCAACAAACGCAATAAAAGAAAGCTGCTTGTTAGCAACCGAACAACATGTAAAACAATTGTTAGCTGCAGATACCACAGGTCATGATTGGTGGCATATTCATCGTGTGCGAAAGTTAACTTTAACGCTTGCAAAAGAAGAGCAGGCGGATCTGTTTATTTGTGAAATGGCTGCATTGCTTCATGATACAGTGGACGACAAGTTGGTAGCTGACGAAAAAATAGCGCAAACTGAACTTTTAGATTGGTTGTTTGAGCAACAGTTAGAAGAGAACGTTGTTCGGCAAATTATGCAGATCATTGCAGATATGTCTTTTAAAGGTGGTAGTAATGCGGATAAAGTTTTAACACTTGAGGGTAAAGTGGTGCAAGATGCTGATCGTATTGATGCGCTTGGTGCGATTGGGATTGCGCGTACGATGGTTTATAGTGGTAGTAAAGGGCGCCCGATGCATCTTCCGAATGCGCAACCACGTCTAAACATGACACTGGCAGAATACCGAAATGGCGAAGATACAGCAATTATGCATTTTTATGAGAAATTACTGACTTTAAAGGATACAATGAATACACTAACCGGAAAAAAACTCGCAGAGCAACGGCATTTGTTTTTGGAAACGTACCTTGAACAATTTTATGCGGAGTGGGCTGGCGAACGTTAAAAATTAAGGAGGCACTATGACTAAAAAACGAGTAAGAAATATTTTCTTTACATTGATTATCTTAGGGCTACTAATCTTCCAAAAACAAATTGGCTATACACTGAGTCTTGTTTTGGCGGGGATTATTATTGCTTACTATATTGCAGAAGGTATTATCCGTACAAGAGGTTCAAAGCACGACCAACCGAAGTAAAGGAGTGGTTTTATGTTCACATATGAAATTATTCAAAAGTTTAACTCATTAGAACTTGCTCTCTATGAATATATCCAAAAGCACCCACGTGAAATTTTATACATGACTGTTCGTGAACTAGCAGATGCGGTCCATGTTTCTACTTCAACTGTGATGCGTTTTTGTAAAAAAACGGGCTGTGAAGGTTATACAGAATTTCGCTTTCGTTTTAAAATGAGCTTGGCTAAAGAGACAGAAAAACGTCGCGAATCAAATTCAATTTCGGAAATTATGAATTATTTTAAATACATCGATAACCCTGTCTTTGATGGTAAAGTTAATCGCATCGTATCATTAGTACGTGATTCTAATCGAATTGTGTTCGTTGGTATTGGGACGTCAGGTGCGATTGGAAAATATGGGGCACGTTATTTTTCAATGAATGGCAAATTTAGCCATTACATCGAAGATCCTTTTTATCCAGTAATGGAAGAATTGGACCATAAAACAGTTGTTATTGCTTTATCTGTTTCAGGCGAAACCGAAGAAACAGTCTTATTATTAGATAAATTAAAGCAACACGGCTGTCAAATTGTAAGTATAACAAACCAAGAGAACGCAACGATTAGCCGAATGTCGGTCGAAACAATCTCTTATTATATGTCGAATGAGCGCATTGCAGGTGATTACAATACAGCGAGTCAAGTACCTGTCATTTATATTATCGAAGAAATCGCTCGACGTTTGCCGATAAAATAACCTAACAGTAACAACCCAACCATTTGATCCTAATAAGGATGAGATGGTTATTTTTTTTCTGTAAAAATACAAGGTGTTTTTTTTATGTAACAAATTTCCCAATGAAATACGAGTGTTTTAATCAATGAATACGCTTTATTTTCGCAAATATTTTGATAAGATATACTTGTTAACAAAAAGTAAAGGCTTACATCATAGGAGGATAAGAAATGGCTATCAATTATACAAAGTCAGCAAAAGAAATTATCAAAGCAGTGGGTGGCGATGAAAACATCAACAGCCTGACACACTGTGCTACGCGTTTACGTTTCATTTTAAATGACGACAAAATAGTGAATAAAGACGAAGTGAATAAAATTGAAGGCGTTATCACTACAATGGAAGCAGGCGGGCAATTCCAAGTCGTGATTGGTAATCACGTCAAAGATGTTTACGAATTGATCATGCAAGACATTAAAGTAGACGATAGTAAAGCGTCGAATTCAAACAACAAAAATAAAGTCGGTGTATTCAGTCGTATTATCGATGTTATCTCAAGTATTTTTGCACCGTTCTTATATACTTTAGCAGCTTGTGGTATTTTACAAGGGTTGTTAGGTGTAATGGTAGCTTTAGGTTGGTTAGATACTGCTGGTGGGACTTACCGTATTTTAAACTTCGTTTCATGGACTGGTTTTACATTCTTACCCGTGTTGATTGCGATTACAGCAGCGAAAAAATTTGGTGCTAACATTTATGTGGCAGTTGTAACGGCATGTGCACTTGTTAACCCTGATTTCATGAAAATGTTTGCAGCCAATGATTTTTTAAACAATGCTTCAGCAGATCCAAAAGTGCAATCAATGATTACACAAGCAACAAATAACCCTGATACAATGAAATTAATTAATGATGTATTAGGCATTCCTGTTCTATCACAACCGCTTGATTTCTTAGGCTTACCTATCAAAATGTTAAGTTATACTTCATCGGTTATTCCAATTATTTTAGCAATTTGGATTTTATCGTATGTCCAACGTTTCTTTGAACGTATTTTACCATCAGTTATTCGTAACTTATTCACGCCATTATTAAGCTTAGTAATTATTGTACCAATGACTTTATTAGTATTTGGACCAGTTGGTAGTACAATCGGTGGCGCAATTGGTGATGTATATAACTTCTTATACGGCCTTAGCCCAATTATCGCGGGAGCCATCGTAGGTGGGTTCTGGGAAGTGCTTGTTATCTTCGGCGTTCACTGGGGTATTACACCAGTGACAGTAGGGAACTACGCATCTCTAGGCTACGATACGTTCACCGCATTACAAGCCTCAGCTGTGTTTGCGCAAGCAGGCGCTGCACTGGGTGTATTCTTCAAATCACGCGATAGCGCAATGCGAGGTGTTGCATTACCTGCGGCTATCACAGGTTTCTTTGGTATCACAGAACCAGCGATTTACGGTGTTACATTACGTTTGAAAACACCCTTTATCATGGGTTGTATTGCCGGAGCTGTCGGTGGTGCAATTGCTGGTGCTTTCCGTTCAGTATCTTGGGCATACAACATGCCCGGTATCGCAACATTACCGGCCTTTTTCAAGAGTGGTCATGCAACAGAATTTATCGGCTTGTTAATTTCAATCGTCGTTGCGTTTGTACTTGGCTTAGTATTAACTTACGTTGTTGGCTTTAAAGAAGAAGCAAAATAAACCTAAACCAAAAATGAGGAGGATATTGACATGACTAAGTTAAATGATGATTTTTTATGGGGTGGCGCTGTTGCGGCCCATCAAGTTGAAGGCGCATGGAATGTGGGAGGTAAAGGCCCAAGTATTGCAGATGTCTTAACTGGTGGTGCACATGGTGTTGACCGTATCATTACAACAGAAATCGAAGATAAATATCGTTATCCAAATCACGAAGCGGTCGATTTTTATCATACCTATAAGGAAGATATTGCGCTCTTTGCTGAGATGGGCTTCAAGTGTTTCAGAACCTCAATCGCATGGTCTCGCATTTTCCCGAAAGGGGATGAAACAGAAGCGAATGAAGCAGGTTTACAATTTTATGATGACTTATTTGATGAATTGCTTAAATATGGTATCGAACCCGTTGTAACATTATCACATTTTGAAATGCCAAATCATTTAGTGACAGCATACGGCGGTTGGAAAAACCGTCAAGTCATTGATTTTTTTGTCCATTATTCAGAGGTGGTCATGCGTCGTTATCAGAAAAAAGTTAAATACTGGATGACATTCAATGAAATTAACAATCAAAAGAGTTTTAAAGCACCGTTATTCGGTTACACAAACTCAGGTGTTATTTTTAATGATGCGGAAAACCCGGAGGAAACGATGTATCAAGTCGTGCATCATCAATTAGTAGCAAGTGCAAAAGTTGTGACAATAGGTCATGAAATTAACAAAGACATGCAAATCGGTTGTATGATTGCAGTTGTGCCGCTATATCCGTATTCATGTCACCCTGATGATATGATGTTATCAGTTGAATCAATGCATGATCGTTACCTGTTTGGGGATGTACATGTTCGAGGTGAATACCCAAGTTACGCTTATAAAGAGTGGGAGCGTAAAGGTTTCAATATTGAGATTACAGCAGAAGATAGTGCCGCTTTACGTGCTGGAACGGTCGATTATGTCGGTCTAAGTTATTACATGACCAATACTGTACGTGCAGGTGTTAAAGGTGAAGGCACCGCAACGGCTGGTTTTGAAGGGAGTGTTCCCAATCCGCATGTTAAAGTATCAGATTGGGGCTGGCAAATTGATCCGGTTGGTTTGCGTTATGCTTTGAACTTACTACATGAACGTTATCAATTACCATTATTCATTGTGGAAAATGGATTTGGTGCAATTGATACGCCTGAAGCTGATGGGACAATTAACGACGATTATCGCATTGCTTACTTAAAGGCACATATCGAAGAAATGACAAAAGCTGTCACTTTAGATGGTGTGGATTTAATGGGTTATACACCGTGGGGATGTATCGATTGTGTATCCTTTACAACAGGTGAGTACAAAAAACGTTATGGTTTTATCTATGTAGATAAACATGATGATGGTAGTGGCACAATGGCACGCTCGAAGAAAAAAAGTTTTAACTGGTATAAAGAAGTCATTGCCAGCAATGGTGAAAATTTATAAAAAGACTGATAGCAGTTGTTGCAATCCCATTGAGGTGTGTAACAACTGTTTTTTCACTTATAAATGACAAAAATCAAAATTGACAAATAAAAAAATAAACAGTATGATTAAGCTATCATTTTAATATCGGTGTACAAAGACGTACACGACGTGATTGGCAAAGAGGCCCAGATTTTTCGATGTTTACCATCGGAAAGTTTGGGTCTTTTTTTTGAAAATAAATCTGGAAGAAGGTGGGTTTAAGTTGAAAAAAGTTATCTTTATGGGCCCAGTAGGTTGCGGGAAAACGACATTATCACAAAGAATGTTAGGGCTCGCTTTACAGTATGATAAAACACAGGCAGTGGCTTTTTACCCTGATATTATTGACACGCCAGGGGAATATATTTTACATCGTCAGTATTACAGTGCATTATCAGTTACTGCAGCAGAAGCTGATGTTATCGCTTTAATGCAAAGTGCCACAGATAAAACACAAGTTTATTCACCCGGATTTGGTAGTATCTTTCCAAAACCAGTCATTGGGATTGTGTCAAAAACTGATATTGCTGAATCCGATGCAGTGATACAACAAACGAAACAACGCTTGCGTGAAGCAGGGGCACGCCAAGTTTTTTGCTTATCAGCTGTGGATGAAATGGGTGTTAAGGAGTTATTAGCTTATCTAGAGGAGGAAGAAATTAAATGAAACTTTATACAAAAACAGGTGATGCGGGTCAAACAAAACTGGTCGGGGGTACAAGTGTTGCTAAATCTTCGGAACGTGTGGCATCTTACGGAACGATTGATGAATTAAACGCATGGTTGGGTTATACGTTAATACAACTTAATCCGCTGCATGCTGATATTTGTTATGATATCGAAACGATTCAACAACTGTTATTTGATTGTGGCACAGACTTGGCAACACCAGCGGGTCATCGTGCATATCGCTTAAGTGAAAAGGATGTTATTTGGCTTGAAGGGCGCATCGATGTTTATGCGGATGAACCCCCAATGATTGAACATTTTATCATACCAGGAGGCACACGAGATGCTGCGTTATTACATGTGGCTCGAACAACGACCCGTCGTGCCGAACGTCATGTTGTCGCACTATTACAAGAAGAAGAAATAAATGGGGCGGCCTTACGTTTCCTTAATCGCCTCTCAGATTATTTTTATGCAGTAGCTCGTGCGGTCAATACGCGTCAAGGCCAAACAGATGTCTTTTATCAAAATTCAGATAAGGTTTTTCATAATTTTTAAAGCTTGAATTTTCAATATGCGCATGCTAGACTGGAATCAGTTAGAATGAACTAACTTGGTAATTCCTACACAAATAGTATTTAGAATACAAAAATGGAAGTTTGGTGTAAATCCAACGCGGTCCCGCCACTGTGATAAGTACATTGTGCTTTAAGTCAGGTCTTTGATTGTATTCTGCTATTGCGGACTGTTTCGTGGTAAAACAGGCTGTTTTTCGAAATTGAAGACGCCCATTGTTTTAACAACGCAGTAGCAAGTGAATGTGTACCGATGCCAGCACACTGAAGTGCGACTTAAAAGCAATGGGCATGTCACTTCCAATGGCGTAAGTGGATCAAAACAAGGTCGTTTTGTGAATGCCTTATTTAATGTACACTAACAGCTACACCAAATAAATAGACACATACATTGTTGTATGTGTGCAAAGCAAAGAAGCTTAAAGGCTGTCATTCTGGCAGTTCTTTCGAGCTTCTTTTTTTACGGTCTTATTTAAGGAGGAATAGAAAATGAAAGAAATTAGCATTAAAACAACGGTATACACAGGGGAAGATGCATTGGGACATTTGGCAACAATCGCAAACAAAAAAGTGTTTATTGTCACTGATCCATTTATCGTATCATCAGGTATGATCGAACAAGTCACAAGCCGTTTGCAACAATCAGTCGAACATCTTGTTTTTAGTGAAATAACACCAGATCCACCGATTGAAACAGTGGTGAAAGGCATTGATACAATGGCAGAATTTGCTGCTGATATTATTTTAGCAGTGGGGGGCGGTTCAGCAATCGATGCGGCGAAAGCGATGAAATATTTCGGTGAAACCTTACGCAATCTAAAAGGCACACAGTTCATTGTTATTCCAACAACGAGCGGAACTGGCTCTGAAGTCACGAATTTTTCGATTATTACCAGTGCGGATAAAGGCGTTAAATACCCACTTGTCACAAACGCAATTTTACCAGATATTGCGATTCTCGAAACAAACCTTGTGAAATCAGTGCCACCTCATATTACAGCGGATACAGGAATGGATGTGTTAACACATGCTTTAGAAGCCTATGTTTCGACCAACGCGAACGATGTGAGTGACGCTTTAGCTGAAAAAGTAGTACAGCTCGTTTTTGAATACTTACCGCGTGCTTATAAAAATGGTGCTGACATGGAAGCGCGTGAGAAAATGCATATGGCTTCGTGCATGGCCGGAATGGCATTTAATATGGCATCACTCGGAATTAACCACGGGATTGCACATGCAGCGGGGGCCAAATTACATATCGCTCATGGTCGTTTAAATACCGTATTAATGCCAGCCATTATTCGCTATAACAGTCATATTGACGAGGTACAGGGTGTACCCGCTAATCTTGCAGCAGAACGTTACGCACATTTGGCAAAATTGTTGGGATTGTCCATCACGAATAGACGCGTGGCAGTTAAAAACTTGATGCGAGCGATTGAAAAATTACGACAAACACTTGAAATGCCAGCCACATTAAAACAATGTGGTGTTACAGTAGACACAATCACAGCGCTAGAAGTTGAAATAGCAACAGCTGCACTCGTTGATGGTTGTACAGCAACTAATCCACGTGTACCGACAAATGATGAAGTTGTGTCGATTTTACGACATGTCCTTTAAAAAATCTTTCAGCACTCGGCATCATCTTGACATCAATTTTAACAATCACTATAATAATGGTATAAGACACAAGGATGTGTCGCTAATTAGAGCAATGGAGCTCCTAACCTACGAGATATCAACCGATATTTTGTTTGTTTAGGAGCTTTTTTAATTTTAGTAAAGAGGTGAAACAATGTCTGAACAAGAAAAACAACGTATGATTCAAGAATATGTTCCTGGTAAACAAGTCACTTTGGCACATATTATTGCGAGCCCTAACCGCGAAATCTATACAAAACTTGGTTTAGCCGATGAAAGTTATGGTGCGATTGGTATTTTAACGATTACGCCTAGTGAGGCAGCAATAATAGCTGTTGATATTGCGACAAAAGCAGGAGCCGTCGAGATTGGTTTTATCGATCGTTTTAGTGGTTCTGTTGTTTTAACAGGCGATGTATCATCTGTTGAAGCAGCTATCAGTGAAGTGTTAGTTGGTTTACAAACGATACTCGGATTTACAGGCACAAAAATCACCAGAACATAGCAACACAATACGAGATAGAAATGGACGTGACGTGATGAATGGACGCATTGTAGTAGTCGATGATGAACCTATTACAAGAATGGATATTCGTGATGTATTGGAAGAAGCGGGTTACGACGTAGTGGCTGAAGCTTCAGATGGTTTCGAAGCAATTGAAGCATGTAAAAAACATCGCCCCGATTTAATCATTATGGATATACAAATGCCAATTTTAGATGGTTTAAAAGCAGGTAAAAAAATTCTCGCTGACCAGTTAGCACAAGGTATTATCTTTTTATCGGCATTTAGTGGTGTTGAACATACAGAACGAGCAAAAAAAGCAGGTGCAATCGGGTATCTCGTGAAACCTCTGCATGAAAAATCATTAATTCCCACGGTTGAAATGGCTATCGCAAAAGGACAAGAAACCACAAATCTTATCAAAAAAATTGAAAAATTATCCTTAAAACTTGATGAGCGTAAAATTATTGAAAAAGCAAAGGGATGCTTGATGTTGCGCGACCATATGACAGAGGATGACGCTTATAAAACAATCCGTGAATTGAGCATGAATAAACGGTGTCGCATGAGTGAAATCGCTGAGTTGATCGTGATGACCGATGAGTAAAGCAGAACTGAGACGTCTTTGTGAAAAACATTTGGATTTAAGCTCGGCAGATATTGCAGAACTCGTCCGTGTTTCAGAAGAACTTGAAACATCGTCTCGATATGAAGAAGTAGATGTTTTTATTGATATTTTTGATCAGGTGACTCGCGAAGCAGTGGTTGTTTATCATAAACGACCCGTTTGTTTACCATCTCTTTATCAAGGTAATGTTGTGGGTTTGGAAGCGAATAAGAAAAATGAACCCGGTGTTTATCGTACGATGACAACAAGTTTAAATTCGATGGGGCTATATGCAAATAGTCAAGAACAGCGTTTAATCAAACAAACAGTGTATCCTATTCGGAATGATTGCCGTACAATAGGTGTTTTGATTGTTGAGGAAGCAGCACGAGAACCCCATAAAAGAACGAGTCTTCAAGTTGAACCCTTTTTCCATTTAGAAGATGCCATCTTAGCAGATGAAATCAACGAAGAACTACTTGTGTTTGATAATCAAGGGATTCTAATTAAAGCAAATAGAGCAGCTCATCTTTTTTATCAACAGATTGGGTATATCGGTAGAATTCAGGGGTTACATTATGATAATTACCACTTGTCCATTAAAAAGATATGGACGAAGCACGATGATCAATTGATGATGATTATTCGGGATGTCACAGATATCAAAAACAAAGAAGCAGAAATTATTTCGAAGTCAGTTGCTATTTTGGAAATACATCATCGCGTTAAAAATAATTTGCAGTCTGTTGTTTCATTGCTAAGAATACAAGCAAGACGAGTGACAAGCGAAGAGGCTAAAATTGCACTGCAAGAGAGCATTAATCGTATGTTGGTGATTGCTCAAACACATGAAATGTTATCAATGCAAGTGGAGGATGCGTTAGAGCTAAAACCCATTCTAACATCGATCTCTCATAATATTGAACGGTTATTTACTAATATTCAACCGCTAACACTTGAGATAATAATGACGGATAACATCTACCTAAATGGTAATCAGATGGTGAGTTTATCACTTGTTATCAATGAAATACTCCAAAACGTTTACGAACATGCGTATCCGCAAGGCAGTATGGGGCGTGTGATAATTACCGTGAAAAAACACAATCAAATTGTTGATTTAACAATTACTGATTTTGGCTGTGGCTATAATACCAAAACCGCAGGTCAAACAAGTTTAGGTTTAATGATTATTAAAAGTTATGTCAGCGAAAAATTAAAAGGTAAATTATCAATCTCATCAGGAGAAAAAGGGACAACGACCCATATTCTCTTTAAAAACACACTTGAACAGTGACGTTTAAGTGATTCAGGCAAAGATGCTTGGAGAACAGTAACATGCGACTATAGGTTGTATGTGCTTTCTTCAAGCATCTTTTTTTAGAGGAGGCAAAGTTATGTTAGAAAAGATGTTAACTGTCGGGATCGATTTAGGAACGTCAACCACACAACTCGTATTGTCGGAATTAACGATTGAAAACCTCGCATCCGCCTTCAGTGTGCCGCGAATTACTATTTCTGATAAACGCGTGATTTATCGCAGTGATATTATATTCACGCCGCTTCTTTCAGAAGAAGTGATTGATGCAGAAGCAATTAAAACATTTGTTTCTCAACAATACCACAAAGCAGGTATTAAAAAAGAACACATCCAAATGGGTGCCGTTATCATCACAGGTGAAACCGCGCGAAAAGAAAATTCAGCCTTAGTTCTAGAGGCATTAAGTGGTTTTTCAGGAGATTTTGTAGTGGCAACAGCGGGACCAGATTTAGAAAGTATTATTGCAGCTAAAGGTGCAGGTGCACATACGTATTCAGAAAAAACGCGCAAATCGGTGGTCAACCTCGATATTGGTGGTGGTACGACTAATCTAGCTGTGTTTACTGATGGAGAACTGATCGATACCGCTTGTTTTGATATCGGAGGGCGCTTAGTTAAAATCAATCCAGACACCCGTGAAATCACTTTTATTACAGAGAAAATCAAACGGGTTATTGCTTCTGCAGGTTGGGATATCAAAGTGGGTCAAACAGCCAGCGTTAAAAAGTTAACACCATTAGCACAAGAAATGGCATGTATATTGGCTCAAAGCATTGGTGCAGCTGAAAAAAGCCCTTATTATGAACAATCAATTACGCACCATGGCTTAACAAATAATGTGGCAAGTGATTATGTATCATTCTCTGGCGGGGTTGCCGACTGTATCGCTGTTGAGCTGGGAAGTGATCCGTTTGAATTTGGTGATATGGGGCAGTTATTAGGTTGGGCAATTGCTCAATCATCAGCGTTTCAAGCAATGGCAATTATTCCTTCAGTTGAAACGATTCGAGCCACCGTTGTTGGTGCAGGTTCGCATACCGCAGAAATTAGCGGCAGTACGATTTCGTATACAGGTGCGAGTTTGCCGCTACGAAATTTACCAGTATTAAAACTAACTGATGCAGACAACCGTTTAGAAAGTGAACCGTTGGCGAAGAGTATCACTGAAAAACTCGGTTGGTACAAGGTAAATGAAGCGTTTCAAATGATAGCTTTAGGATTTGAAGGTGAACCCAGCCCAAGCTTTACACGTATCCAATCCCTAGCGAAGGCAATTGTCACAGGTTTACAACCTCTTATTGAGAAGAACTATCCGGTTGTGATTGTTGTTGCTCAAGATATGGCAAAAGCATTAGGTCAAGCATTGTTTGCTGAATTACCACAAGCGTAT
>NZ_JAFYUW010000089.1:0-10207 GCF_017549435.1 Brochothrix sp. | reverse complement strand
GGATCAATGCTTGCTAAAATTTCTTTGACTGATTCGAACCAGTCATCAAAATCACCCATTGCATGTTCAATCCAATCCTTTAATGAATCGATTAAATCACTGGCCGTCCAAACATAATCACACCCTTTGTGCATGGGTGAAGATAATGCTGACCAAATGACGTTGTAGTTAAAATCTTTTGTACTATACACTACTTCTTTATTTGATTTAAAACTAAAATAAGCATTACAACGCCCAACAGATAACATCGCCTCTTTACGCAATTGATATTCCACAATACCATTTGTCGCGTCCACAATTCGTGCGTCATCAACCACAATATGGTGCTGTGCATCAACCATATTAAATTCTGCGGATACGCCACTTAAATTTTTCACTTTCCCATCTTCAAAGATCGTTGCACGGAAAATTTGTGATTCATCATCATCTTGTCTCACTCTAATTAATTCCACTTGATTCGCAACAGCTGTTGTACTTAACTTAAATTGATATACTGTCATTTTAATTCCTCCTTATGGTCTTTTTAATCCTAAATAGGGTGCAGGATCTTGATAGGGTCCCCACAAATCTGCTCCCACAGAGAAGTGCAAATGTGGGCCTTTTGATTGTCCTGTTGAACCCATTGTTCCAATTTGTTGCCCTTTTGTTACTTTTTTACCGATATTAACCATTCTTGTCGTTAGATGCCCATAACCGGTGCAATTATCATCGGCATGCTTAATAACGATGTATTCACCAAAACCACCACTTGATGCTGTTGGTAACGAAGCAATAACCTCACCACTTTCGGCCGCAAAAATAGGACTTCCACTTTTATCAGCAAAGTCCATTCCTTTATGCGTTTCTAGGTTGCCTGGATCCAATGGGTTATCACGATTACCAAACCACGAAGTGATTTGATAACCTGGTGCAACTGGCATACCGTATTTCCCACCTGGTTTTTTTAAATCCTTAAACTTGTCATACCAAGATTGTGCGTAATCTTCTCGTTCAGGATGACCAGAAGCCGGTCTTTCAAAGTTATAAAGGAATGCCTTTGCAGCTGTTCTCGGTGATGTTGATACTTTGAATCCACTGACTGTTTTTGGTTCGATAGCTCCAATCCATTGACCCGATTTCATACTCCACTCAATTAGATTGACCTGTGGCACAATTGTTCTGTAATCGTCAGTGATGTTTGCTGATTTCATCAACCTTTGGACGTATTCACGACCATTGTCGGTTGGTTGGCCAACAAGTGGATACGCAGAACCATCCCATTGCACAAGTCCGTATGCAGGTCCTCCGACTTGTTCGGTATCAGGGTTCATTTGGGGACCCGATTCACCTTGGATATTTCCGAGTATAGCTGCAGATGCCGCTTTACTGTAGCTATGCCCTCTTAACGTACTCCAAATCGCCCAAGCTCGCTTATCAATGTCACTTGTTACCTCAGGTGGATATTGACCATTCCAACCACCATTTCCTCCACCCGTTCCGCCATTGCCATCAATTTTAATTCCATTGACATAAAAATCACCTTCAAGTCTTACTTCACCAAAGAGGTTTAATTGCCGTTTATCTGCAGTTGATGATGCCGGAATTTGAACCACAGCCCTAGATAAGGATTTCACTCCACTATTAAGTGATAAAATTTGACCTTGTTCTTGAATGAACGCAACACCATTAGCTTTACCTTCAGAATATGTTGGTAAAATTGATGCGATTACTTCACCATGTTGATGTTCAATCTCCTCACCTTCAACTTTTCTTTCAAATGTCAGCTGACCACCGTCTAAAACAATTTGAAATTCATCCTCATCAATTGATTTTATGATATTACCTTTAATCAAAATACCGCTTAACACACCCGCACGAATATAATTCGCATTAAATTCACCATCAATTGTCCAAGCTGTTTCGAATTTATCTTTGTCAAAATCGCCATTAATAAAACCGATGCCTTCCGAATTCATCACTAAGAAGTGATCCGATTCTTTTAAGCTCTCTTTATTCATGATAACCATCTGATAAGGTTGTCTTGATTCACCTTTTTTTGCATCCCACGGTGACATTAACAACACTGATCCACCTTTAGCTCCGCGAATAATATCACTTTGCCACTTACTTACTTCAGTTGAATCATAAAAATTCATTTTGACACTCTGCAATTCAGATACGCCATTTTGTACGTTGGCAAGCTGTGTTGTAGCCGAAGACCCCTGTAAATTATCACCTAAACTTGTGTCTACTTTGTTTGTTAAACGATCATACTTAACTGAAAAGACACGTGTTTGATAATGATAGCCCTTGTCATAATCGTGAATACTCACTCTATCTCCAATCGAGCTGGCGCCAATCACTTCGCTTGAAAATTGTACCAACGGTCGAGAATTATCTAATAACATTTGATAAGTGGCTGTTAATAGTTCCTTGTCATCCTCAATATCGTCAAAAACAACCACTTGTTCTCGCCTGCGCATTCCGCCATTTTTCATTGGGATACCATGCACTTCAGTTAGCTTTTTCAATTCCAGAAAAGCCTGCCCTTTTGGTTTGACGACAGGTGTTTTCCAGTCAACTTTTTCGAAACCTAGACGTTTACCTTTACCATCACCAACATCTTCACCCTTTCCTCGACCAACAATACTTGTGATGATATTGGAACGATTTTTAGTACGTACAACTTTTAGCGCCGTACTGCCAACTTCGTAACGTTTAGTGCTTTCTTTTCCAATTTTATCGTGTAACTCAATCCATTTTTTTGAAATACCTGTACCGCTAATTTCACATCTGAATAGCAGCTCACAGCCTAACGACTGAATCGTTTTCAGCGCATCTTTAACCGAGATATATTGAAAAGTTGCACTGGCTACCTTGTTTACTATCCCCGTTACATGCCACTCTCCGTCTGTTGCTTTAACGACTTGCTTCGCTATTTCAGTCAATGTCTGTTTCTGAGATTGCTCTTCCTTAACGATATAATTACTCAGCTCATCGAGACCAAAATTAATGCCTTTAAAGTTCATTATCTCCGCATCAATTTCCTCTTCTTGTATTTTATAAAGTGAATAAACTGACTTGCGCTCTCTAACTGCAATGTACTCTGCTTGTTCAAGTTCACTATCATACAAACAACTGACCGTTAAAGTATCTTTTAATAAGTCAGATTTATCGCTTGTTATTTCCTGTTCTTGCAGGCATTGCATTAGTGTGCGATTGTTCTTCATTTTAATTAACTGTTGTTTGTTATCAAAAAAGTAGACACTCATAACTCCACACTCCTATACACAATTGACAGCGTTGCAACATCGCTGGTCACTCGATCGCCAGTTTTTAATTGAAAATTTGAAAAATCGCTATCCAAGTCGAGTAAATTTGTGCGATCGACATTGTTAACAAACACCTTGCCGTTTTTAAAGTCAAAAAGTACCACGTCATTGACTGCTAAAGTTTCACTCGTTATTTTAAGCGTTTGTGAACCATTCACAATTGATAAAGTGGACGTTTTTGTCATTTTAGCAGTCACAGTTATTGGTGTAACTGGGTAATGGAGATGATGATTAATCGCACCGATTGTTATATTTTCAGCACCATATTTATAAGGGTCAGAACAAAAAAGTGTAAACGTACTGATAATATTGTTCGAACTTCCTTCTACTGTATCCGCTGTTTCAAAGCGTCCATAGTAGGTTGTCGTCGGTTCGTCTTCAAATGAAATAGCGACATCTTCCTCACGATACAAACGAAACATCAACTCTTTAAAATCGCGTTGTAATTCTAACGCATTCTTATTCTGAAGTTTATAAGTGACAGTGATGATACGTGCAGGCAATCGTTGATTCGTAATAACTGCACCAATTTGTGCTTCTGTACTTTCCAAAACGATGGCTGTCATTTCGCGACCTTCAACTTTTAATGTTGTATAACCTTCCAATATATCTTCCAACAAAAATCCATCATAACGCATAGCTGATGTTGGTATATACTTCATTTTTCTAAATGGATCTTTTTTTACATCTTTAAATGTGTACATCTAAAAACTCACCTCCTAAATTTGCATATTGATTTGTGTTTCGCCACCCATCGCATCAGAAATATCTGCAACAAATGCTGTGAAATTTTGTTTGCCAATATTAACTACGAACTGGGCGGGTTGTGTTGTTGCAGTATTACTTTGACTCGCATCAGCTGTAAAAGAAGCGCTAATGGAATGGCTCATGCCGTTAACATTACTCATAACGTCGCCAAAACCATTTTGCAAACCTTTATCAAGACCAAACATAATACTTTGACCATTTTCAACGAGTAAACGTTTGTCATATGAAATTGGCCCTTTATGATCTTTAATCCAATCCCCGATGCCACTAACGAATTTTTTACCCGCTTCCCATGCGGCTTTCAACCCATTAACAAATCCATCAATGATTGCTTTACCAGCATCAACTAAACTAAATTCTTTTATGATGTTAAACACACCAATCATTTTGTCGATAAAACCAGCTACTTTGTCAACGCCACCTTGGAAAAAACCAACAATACTATTCCAACAATCGCCTAAAAAGTTTGCCACCGCATTAAATGCTGCGATAGTCTTCGCTTTAATCGTATCCCAATGTCTAATTATTAAACCAACCACAATACCGATAGGTCCTCCTAATATAGACAAAAGAGTGCCTCCCCATTTTTTGAAAAAGTCAACAATTGCAGTAAAGATAGCAACTGCTTTTTCTTTTATTGCCGTCCACAAATTCGAAAGAAATTCGCTAATTTTTTCCCAGTTTTCATATACGAGTATTGCAACTGCAGCTAATGCCATAATTGCAAGGACTGCTATTCCCATTGGACTAGATACAAGCTTTAGTCCGTCTTTAAAAAGATCAATCGATGCTTTCACAGTCGCTATCGTTTCTGCTACTTTAATCAACACGACAACAACTGTCCCAACTGTGAGAAAGGCGGCAACTAAAGCCGTGATAATTGGAATCAACGTTTCACTATGTTCTTGAAAATAACTGAGAAAAACCATGACTGGTTCCATTAATTTCGGGATATACGAGATGATAACGCCAAACCCTTGATCGATCACCGAGACAATTTGACTAATAACGCTATTTATCTGGGTAACAAGTTCATCAAAGGCACCTAAATCAGCAGATTTAAGTGTTTTTGCAATTTCTAAAAAGACATTATTTAACCCATTGTCGATGGCACCCTCGATATCACCCATCGCTGTTTTAGCACCTTCTGAAATTGAACTGAACACGCCAATCTTATCAAATATTCCTGCGAGTGCTGAACCCATTTCTGCTATTTTTTGTGCTGCACCAAATGATACATCAGCTATTTCTTTTGTTTTATCAATGGCTGTTGTAATTCCAGAAACAAAACCATTATTGTCTATATTTAATTCCATGCCTGTTTTATTAGTTCCCATTTTTTTCTCCTTTCCTATTTATTCGCTTTCATCATTAAATCTGAAAAGTCGTTATCCTTTAATGCTTCTTCTTCCTGACCTAACACCATTCTTTCACGTTTCGCATAGTCATAAAATTTTTCAAATGATGTGTAATACGGCCGCATTTCTTTGCCCATTTTTTTCGTAGCTTTAACTTGTTGTGCTAGCCAAGCGGCTTTATGCAGCGCATAGTCTTCGTCTACCATCTTTAATTGAAATGCCGTCATCTTGAGCGTGTATTCATAAAATGTCATACGCTCAATTTTTTTTAGTTCTGTCATGTTCAAATGTCGAAAGCAATTAATAATAATTTGTTCATAGTTTTCGAGTGAATTGAGGATTATTTTGTTTTCATCGCTTTTTTCGTATCTCTGGCTATTAGCTTTCCCGCGTTGTTACTTTCGATCTCGGCCAAGGTTTCCTCAAATACTTTTTCGATTTTATCACACGATTCTAAATAACTTTCAATATCTTCTAATGCTGGTCGTTTCGCCTCTGTTGAAGTGGCACAATGCAATACATCAGCTAGCGCTACAATACTACCTGAATGAATTTCAATTAGTTTTGTTGATAATCCAGTACCAAATTTCATGCCGTTGTTTTCGATAAAAAACTTTTTATCCAATTCACGTACAAACTTAATTCCAAAAATAAACACCTTAACTTCTCCATTAATCTTTAACTCCATTACAATTCCTCCTTTAGTAATAAAAAGAAGCTAGGTTTCCCTAGCTTCTACTTGTATAGTTGATATAATTTTATCGATCTGTTAATTATTATTCCCAGCAGGTTCTTCAACTTTCACAGTGTCTTTAAACACGTATGACACAACATTCGCTTGTTCCTCAGTCAAAGTTGCATAACCTTTTTGTCCGACACCATTAATAGCAAATTCCATTTCTAGTGCTAGACCATCCTCAGAATTGGATGTTTTTGAAAAACTTGAAACATAACCTTGGAAATATGTTGCTTTAAATTTATCACTGTTTTTTTCTGTGCCTTTTTCTGCTTTATCAATCTCCCAAATTTCGATAATTTCAGCTGCATCGAAAGCATCATCTAATTCATCAATGTAGGTATCTCCTTTGGCAATAATCGATGTCGCTGAAAACTCATAAACAATCGGTGCCATATTTTGCAATGGACCGTCCTTGGTCGGAACTGCTTCATTGTCACGGCTTTTAGCATTACTATGTTCCGTTTGGAATGCCATCTTCCAAGCTGCTCCATCCTTTTCATTTTTTAAAATACGGTATAATAGAATAACGTCAATTCCTTTTTTTGCTTCAGTCATTTTTAAAATCTCCCTTTTAATAGTTTTTTTAATCTTTGTTTGCTTCGCTTGCTCTGCAGTGGCAGCGTTGCTGAAATATTTCATTTTTCATTAACATGTTAACAATTTACTGCGCATTTGATACCAACGTGTTTTATTTAACGTCCACAACAATCGGAAACGGACGAGCAAGTCTTAAAGATGTTCCCCAGTAAAATTAAGCTTTTCTGCTGTTTGAAACTCTTAACTACTATCATCTTAACACCTTATTTCACCTAAAAAGTGTCTTCTTAATACCTTGATAGTACGGAGAAAATTCATTGCTTTTTCTTTCTTATTTTATCCCATAAAAAAAGATACTAGCTCTTTTGCTGGTATCTTCATCGATAGCTTTTCTGCTGTTTGAAACTCTTAACTACTATCATCTTAACACCTTATTTCACCTAAAAAGTGTCTTCTTAATACCTCGATAATACGGAGAAAATTCGTTGCTTTTCCTTTCTTATTTTATCCCATAAAAAAAGATACTAGCTCTTTTGCTGGTATCTCGTTAATAGAAATTTTGAACGTCTATGTTGTTACTCTTTGTTCAATTCCTAATTCACATGCAAAGTCAGTCACTGCCATATTCAGTTCCATATGGTATGTAGTGTGCTCAATCATTAATTTTTCCATTATCCTAGTTTTATTAGACCCAATAATAAACTTGTCCACGAATATAACTTTACGTCGTTCTCTTCGTTCAGGATCCAAAACACATTCGATTCGTTCCAATCCCTGATTGATTTTTTTTACAAAGTATTCCATCTTTTCAAATTTCTCAATATTATCTAATGCTGCATTTTCTGTTGTACTATGGAAGTCATTACCATATGTTGGAGGCACAATAGAATAACTTGCGGTCACCTTTGGAGCTGCTCTCACACCTGCTTTTATGGCTTCTTGTTTATAGGCGGTTATAAGTAATTCCACATTTTTGACAGTTTTCCTCATATTTAAATCACTTGGTCGTACTTCTTTGTAGTTTTCTAATTCAATCATTAAGTTGTCTTGTGTGCTCATTCATTGTCCTCCTTTTATTAGTAAAGTTATTTTTTATAACACTTATTTCATTGACAAGTAATCTCTAACAATGCGACATATAAAAACTCAACACTCGTTTCATGATGTTTATAGCGTTGATAGGAATAATGATCTCTATCTGCGCTTGATCGCACTTGTTTTTCCGTCTTTATTTTAATTACTTCATGACCACGAAGACGTGCATCAGCTAGCTTTTTAACAAATTCGATTTTATTTTTATTTTTAATGTAATAACGATTATTGATCATCGTTTTATTCATTCGCCACTCTCCTCTGATTTTGTAAAGTTAATGAAAACGTTAGTGCTAAATAAACACACCATATTACTTACCTTTTTTTACTAAATAAATATTTCCAATTAATAAAGCCGTTGTAGATATAATTGTGAAAAATAGTACCAATAATGAAAATTTTAAAATAACTGTCACGCTCCATTTCTTATTTATTCTTAAAACAAATTTTTAACTTTAGATTCTATCTTATCTCACACCACGAATATGATTTAAAATCATATCCAACGTGCAAAAACACCTTATTCTCTCTTAATACCAAGTATTTCATCAGATGTAACATTAAAATAAAGACATAATTTAACTATATTTTCAGCATTCATTGATAGTGGATCTTTTTCCCAGTTGCTAATTGATGTCTGTGTTGTATCAATTTCTCTCGCTAAGGTTCGTTGAGACATCTTTCCATTTTTAGCTCGCAACTCTGCGATTGTTATCAACCTGCCACCTCCTGGTCATATCTCTATGTTATATGATTTAAAATCACGTGTCAATAAATATATATGATTTATTATCATGCCACTATCTTATAACTGTCTAGATTATTATTTAATACATTATAAAACAACAACTTGATTTAAAATCATACCAATGATATATTATACTTATCAAAGGGGTGTTGAAATGAGGACTTTAGGAAGTCGCATAAAATTTTTAAGAGAAAAAAAACATTTAACTCAAACAGAATTGGCTGAAAAAGTTGGCGCAAAAACTTATACTACTATATCTAAATGGGAAAGTGACGAAAATTTCCCAAAAGGAAAGGATTTAAAAATCCTAGCCGAATTGTTTGGTGTTTCAGCAGATTATCTCTTAGGAATAGAACCATCCGTTCAAACTTTCCAAACATCTGAATGTCATGATACAGATATTGAACTTCCTCTATATGGTGACGTTGCTGCTGGGGCTCTAGCAGAGTTAGAAAGTATTGATGTATGGGATGTCAAAACCGTAAAATTACCAAAATTTTTGCTTCCACAATCGATGTTATCCGATAAGTTATTTGCTATGCATGTTAATGGAGATTCAATGGATAAAATAATTCCTAACGGTTCATTAATTGTTGTAAAACCAATTGAACAATCGCTCTATAATGATGGTGATATTGTTGTTTTCAGCTATAATGGTGAATATTCATTAAAAAGATATCGTCCCAATGCCATGGAAGGTTTTGTATTATTTGAAGCTGATTCAATTAATCCTGATTTCAAAAATATCCCCATTAGTAAAAGTGAGTTATTTGAAGCGAATATGTATGGTAAAGTCGTTTTTTGTGGGATAACATTTTAATCCTACTATTAGTTAAAATTGTTTAAAATAATGTCTGATAAAACTTAAAATCCGTCTGTAGTCTACGTATTTAAAAACTCATTCCGAATGTGGAATGAGTTCTTTTGTATACAAATATAGATCTTACTTAAAAAAATGCTTTTACTGACATATAAAATTCATATAAAAAGTAACAAGCAAAGCCTAACAATAAAATACCAGCTACAATCGAGCTCCATTTTATAGCTTTACGATTCATAATTTTTCTTGTTAATGAAACAATGGACAGTAAACTAACATCATGTAACAATATACCACTCAAAATCCCTAATGCAACAATAAAAAATTGACTGTTACTCTTTGTGTAGGAATCAGTTAATACAGTTCCAAATACTGTAACCCAAAAAACGAGGTTCCCTGGTGATACAGCTACAATAAGTCCATTTCGATATGTTTTAAAGAATGATTTATTTGTTTTTTCACCTGCTAAATTAATATCCTTATTCGCATTTTTGATAGAATCGTAGGCGATAAAAACCAGAAATACAGCTCCTATCAACCATAATGGGCTTTGAATATAAGGTAAAGAAAGAATATTAGCAAATCCTAAATAAAGTGCAATTATTAGTGCCACATCAATTGTCATACCACCAATACCAACGGCCCATCCGTGTATAAATCCATTTTTCAAAGTTTGTTTTGTCATTTCTACACTTATCGCCCCCACCGGCATTGCGATTACCAAACCCACTAGTAAAGACGTAAAATAATTTTCCATGTATTCCTCCTTAATTATCTGTTTATTTTATTATGAAATTATCATAGCATAAAAATACATATTTAATCTCTAAAATT
>NZ_JAFYUW010000088.1:0-10506 GCF_017549435.1 Brochothrix sp. | reverse complement strand
TTTTTTTTGATAACTATAAATGATTAAAGGTCATTTTTTAATAGGTATTTATATTTATTCATATGTTAAAGTGGTTTATAAGTGCAACAAATATACGGCTAGTATTACTGCTGCAAAACTGGAACAGAACAAACCTGTGGAAAGGTGCGAGTAAAATCAAACAATATAAAGTAACTTCTAAATTAGGAAAAAATGCGACAACAGCTAAAAGAAAATCGGCAGTTGCATAGGGCTTAAAGCAAAAAGGAGAGCCTTATAAACTTAAAACAGCTTTGACTAATGAATCCAGTTGGTATTGTTCGAAACTTACTCACAAAATGTGGGATAAACAAGGATATGATCTGAGAGCTGATATCTTGAATTTTTATGTAACGCCATCAAATATTAAAGATGATTTAAACACAAGAGAAGTTAAAAATTGGGGTTCGAAATTACCGTCCGCTTACTAGTTTTTAAATTTAATAGAAGGGGTGTCTTATGAAGTTGAAAATTCTTTTGCTTATTTTCATCGTTATCTTAGCTGGATGTTCTCAACCCAAAACACAGGGAATTCCGTCTGAAAAAATAACGAACTTTAAGCCGGGTTCATCAGGTAATTTATTTTTATTTTATCCGTCTGATAATAGGGTGTCACAGTCGAAAACCTATGTAAAAGAAGTGGATAATGCAGGTGAAGTTATAAACGTTTTTTCGATTGAGGATGCTGATTTTAGACGCGCAGAACCTTTTCAAAATCCGCTTTATCCCAATACAATTTATTTGAGTTTATTTGGTGAGGCAAAAATCGAAAATTTTTTCTATGAGTTTGATTTAGATACAAAGACTTTTGCAAAGAAAAAAATAGACTACTTTAAGGAACCGCTAGGGGTGTCTAATGTTTTTCACTATGGTAAACAGTTGAATTTTTCAACTATTTTATCGCATGAAACGGGAGAGCAAAACGAAAAGGATGGTCTTTTCAATGTTTCTATTTCTAATATCGATTCAGAAAAAACTGTCGAAACGCCTTATGGTGCTTCACCGGCATATACACCGTTACTAGGGTTTAATAATAATGTGTTTTATGGTGCTAATCTTACATTGAATAAAAAAGATGAGTTCACTGGGAAGGGCATTGTTTCAACTAATCTAGAAACGGGGGAATTTAAATTTTTAAATCCTGAGAATGATACGACTGCTTCGTATCTACCTTTTTATACAAATGATGATTTTATGTTCTTCTTATCTGATAGTGGTGTTTTCTATAAGTATGATAAAGACATGCGCGTTACGCATCACAAGTTTTTAACGTCTGAACAGCTCGATAAGGGCTATAGTATTGATATTGAAAATAAACCGTTATTTATCAACAAACATGAGGCGTTATATACGGTATCTCATTCAAAAACGGCGCTTCTTTTGTTAATAGATATAGATACTTTATCTTTTAAAGAAATACCTATCAAAGGTTCGTATGAATCGATACGTTTAATGTCATATGATAACACCAAAGATGAGATATACATATTGGGCGAAAAGGGGGATTCAGCTGACTTACTAACGTTAGACGATATAACCTTACATATTGAAAATAAATTCAAGGTCGATTATCCGCATTTATTGGATTTCGTAATCAAGTATTGAGTTTAGTTTGATTTCAAAATACTAATTCAGCTAAGAAAATAAGAATGAAAAGTTAGATAGATACTAATAATCGAGTTCGAAATAGCCCGAAAATGATTATTATGTATAATGTTTTTAAAATACTATTGTATAATAGGGCTTTTTATAGTAACGTTAGATAGGTTAAACTAACTTATTGGGGGTAATCTATAATGAATAATAATTTAAGTATTGAAGAACAACTTTTAGTTAATTCTGAAGTTGCAAAAAAGGGAAAAAATATCGTTTTAGCATATGTTTTAGCAATATTTGTAGGTATTTTAGGAATCCATCGTTTTTATTTAGGTCGTAAAGGATCTGCTATTGCGATGTTAATCATCGGTTTGTTTTCTTTCGGATTAATAACAGGTGTATGGGTAATCGTTGATTTATTCTTAATCCCAGGTATTGTAAAAGAGAACAACGCTGTTATTGAAGCAGAATTAACAAATGAAATTATTGCATCACGTGAACAAAACTAAGTGATGCTAGTCGTATTAAATTATCACAGTAAAATGTGATAAACAAAAACACTTCTTGTAAATTCAGTTTTCTGAATGCGTAAGAAGTGTTTTTTGATGCAAAATATCGTACTTTAGGTGAAAAAACAGTACAGTGCGGTTGTTCTTCTTAATTTACAGCATAAAAAAAGCGCTAGCGAGAGGTCGCTAACACCTTGGGCTATTTCTGTTTTTTATCAACAGGTGTTTTTTTCTTTGCCTGAGACATACGGTATTTACTAATATCCATTAATACCATTAATAGAAGCACACCGATAACAATTAACAATAAACTACGATCTATTTTTTGGTCACTGAGTGCAGTGAAGACCAATGCTAATATGGGTAAGATATAATACCAGCCTTTTTTTAGCCAAGCCATGTTTAAACCCCCTCTAAAAATCACTTTCTTCTATAGTAACATGTGGATTATGAGATGTCATATCATAATATCTTTGCATAGCGTTGACTCAACAGAGAAGAGATAGCTTGAATGTGTACTTTTATTGTCAGTAGCTTTACGATTAATTCTAGTTACTAGTTGAAATATTATGTTATATCTGTTATTATAATGGTGTAAGTTAATACTTGTTGCACAGGTACAACTTATAGTGTTTCATTTTTTTTACCTATAGTGGGACGCGAAAATGACCGCTGGGTCAAAAAACGTCCAGATAGCGAGGGATGCCTGAACATGCATGATTTGTTGAAAGTTCAAAAACGTTTAGTACCAGACATGTTCATGGTTATGCAAAAGAGATATCGGATTTTAAGATCGATTTACTTTTCGCAGCCAATCGGAAGACGTGCGCTTGCAGAGATGCTCGACATGTCCGAAAGAGTCTTACGTACAGAAGTTGCTTTTTTGAAGGAACAACAACTGATTACAATGGCGTCTGCTGGCATGTCTATCACAGATACAGGTAAGGAAGTGTATCATCAATTGATTTCGGTTATTGATGAAACATCTGAAATCAGACAACTCGAAGAAGCTTTAGCTGAGAAGCTAGGCATCGCAAGAGTGGTCATTGTTCAAGGCGATAGCGACTCAGCATCTTGGGTAAAACAAGATCTGTGTCGTGAAATGGTTAACGAATTGGACAAAGTTTTAATTGATGGTGATGTTATTGCCGTCAATGGTGGAACAACGATGGCTGAAATTGCTGGGATTGCACCATCAAATTTTGCAAACGGACGCGATTTATTGTTTGTCCCAGCCCGAGGCGGTTTAGGTGAAGATTTAAGAAATCAAGCCAACACAATTTGTTCTCGATTAGCTGAGAAAACACTCACACGTCACCGGGCACTCTATGTTCCTGAACAAGTGACAGAATCGACGTACCGCTCATTACTTGCAGAACCAACAGTACGTGATACATTGAATTTGTTGCATTCAGCAAATGCAGTGCTACACGGTATTGGGGATGCAGTGACAATGACGCAGCGTAGGCATTCAGGTAACAACACTCTCGAGATCATCAAAGAAAAGCAAGCCGTTGGTGAAGCTTTTGGTTATTATTTTGATGAAAAAGGGAATGTAGTATATCAAGTGCCGACGATTGGATTACAACTTGGAGAGTTAACGAATATCCCACACGTTTTTATTGGTGCTGGTGGTAAGTCCAAGGCGAAAGCCATCGCGTCATTTGTCAAACACGCCCCTTATCATGCGATATTATTCACAGATGAGGGCGCGGCACATAAGCTTTTAGAAGGCTAACCCTTTTAAAATATAGAACTTTCAATCATTGAAGGAGGAATTTACTCATGACAGTAAAAGTAGGTATTAATGGTTTCGGACGTATTGGTCGTTTAGCGTTCCGTCGTATTCAAAACGTAGAAGGTTTAGAAGTTGTGGCAATCAACGATTTAACTGATGCTTCACAATTAGCACATTTGTTAAAATATGATACAACTCAAGGTCGTTTTGACGGCGAAGTTGAAGTGAACGATGGTTTCTTCAACGTTAACGGTAAAAAATTAGTTGTTTCTGCTCAACCAGATCCAGCTCAAATCCCTTGGGGAGACTTAGGCGTTGATATCGTATTAGAATGTACTGGTTTCTTCACTACTCAAGAAAAAGCTGAATTACACTTAAAAGGTGGCGCTAAAAAAGTTGTTATCTCTGCACCTGCTTCAGGCGACATGAAAACAATCGTTTATAACGTTAACCACAGTGAATTAGACGGTTCTGAAACAGTTGTTTCTGGTGCTTCATGTACTACTAACTGTTTAGCTCCAATGGCTAAAACTTTAGAAGATTCTTTCGGAATCACTTCTGGTTTAATGACTACTATCCACGCTTACACAGGTGACCAAAACACATTAGATGCTCCAAACCGTAACGGTGATTTACGTCGTGCACGTGCTGCTGCAGCTAACATTGTTCCAAACACTACTGGTGCTGCTAAAGCAATCGGTTTAGTATTACCATCATTAGTTGGTAAATTAGACGGTGCTGCTCAACGTGTTCCAGTTCCTACAGGTTCATTAACTGAATTAGTAACTGTTTTAGACAAAAAAGTTACTGTTGAAGAAGTAAACGCTGCTATGAAAGCTGCTTCTGACGCAATTCCAGAAACATTCGGTTACACAAATGACCCAATCGTTTCTTCTGATATCGTAGGTATTACTTATGGTTCATTATTTGATGAAACACAAACTAAAGTTATGACTGTTGGAGATACTCAATTAGTTAAAACTGTAGCATGGTACGACAATGAAATGTCATACACTGCACAATTAGTTCGTACTTTAGCTTACTTTGCTAAATTATCTAAATAATAACTATCTGAGCTATATACATTCGCATAAGATATGAATATTAGCGGAAACGAGAGTTTCCGCTTTTGTTCAATAGTCGTTTAAAAGCGATGAATTATATAATAAAACTGGAGGCTATGACACATGAACAAAAAAACAATTCGTGACATCGATGTTAAAGGTAAAGTTGTCTTCACTCGCGTTGATTTTAACGTGCCACTACAAGATGGTAAAATTTCTGACGATACTCGTATCCGTGCAGCGTTACCAACAATTAAGTATTTAGCAGACAACGGCGCTAAAGTTTTATTAGCAAGTCACTTAGGTCGCCCTAACGGTGAAGTTGTAGAAGAATTACGCTTAAACGAACCAGCAAAACACTTAGCTGACTTACTTGGTAAAGAAGTTAAAAAAGTAGATGAAGCATATGGTGCTGGCGTTAAAGCTGAAATTGAAACAATGAACGATGGTGACATTTTAGTTCTTGAAAATGTTCGTTTCTACCCAGGAGAAACAAAAAATGATCCTAAATTAGCAAAAGAATTTGCTTCATTAGCAGATATCTTTGTAAACGATGCTTTCGGTGCAGCTCACCGTGCGCACGCTTCTACAACTGGTATTGCTCATGAGATTCCTGCAGTTGCTGGTTTCTTAATGGAAAAAGAGTTAGAAGTGCTTAGCAAAGCAATGGAAAACCCTGATCGTCCATTCACAGCAATTATTGGTGGCGCTAAAGTTAAAGATAAAATCGGCGTAATCGAAAACTTGCTTGATAAAGTAGATAACTTAATCATTGGTGGAGGTTTAGCATATACTTTCGCTAAAGCTAAAGGCCTTGAAATTGGTAAATCATTACTTGAAGCTGACAAACAAGACTTAGCGCTTTCTTTCCTTAAAAAAGCAGAAGAAAAAGGCGTGAAATTCTTGGAGCCAATCGATGTTGTTGTCGCTGATGGATTTGGTGAAGACGTACCGCGTAAAGTTGTACCAATTACTGAAATTCCAGCTGACTGGGAAGCTCTTGATATCGGACCAAAAACTGTTGAATTATACAGCAAAGTCATTTCAGAATCTAAATTAGTTATCTGGAACGGACCAATGGGTGTATTTGAATTAAACGCGTTTGCTGACGGTACTAAAGGTGTTGCTCAAGCATTAGCTGATTCAGATGCATACTCAATTATCGGTGGTGGAGATTCTGCAGCAGCAGCTGAAAAATTCCACTTAGCAGATAAAATGAGCCATATTTCAACTGGTGGTGGTGCTTCACTTGAGTTTATCGAAGGTAAAGTATTACCAGGCGTTGAAGCATTAAACAACAAATAAGAACGAACAATCATTTAAGCTGAAAGGGAGTTTTATTAATGCGTAAACCAATTATTGCAGGTAACTGGAAAATGAATAAAACAGCTGCTAAAGCGGCACAATTTATTGAAGAAGTAAAAGGCAATGTACCGTCACACACTGAAATTGATTCAGTTGTAGCAGTTCCTGCTCTTTTCTTACAAGAAGTTAGTCGTTTAACAGAAGGAACTGAATTACGAGTTGCTGCTCAAAACAGCCATTTTGAAGATGAGGGTGCTTTCACTGGTGAAAACAGCCCATTCGCAATTGCTGATTTAGGCGTTAACTATGTTGTTATCGGTCACTCTGAGCGTCGTGAGTTTTTCAACGAAACTGACGAAGCTGTTAACAAAAAAGCGCATGCTATCTTAAAACATGGTATGACACCAATCATCTGCTGTGGTGAAACATTAGAGCAACGTGATGCTGGTATTACAAATGATTTTGTTGGTGGACAAGTTAAAGCTGCTTTAGCTGGCTTAACTGAAGACCAAGTAAAAGCATCTGTTATTGCTTACGAACCAATCTGGGCAATCGGAACTGGTAAATCTTCAACAGCTGAATTAGCAAACGAAACATGTGCTGCTATTCGTGAAGTTGTAGCAGAAGCTGTTTCTCCAGCAGCTGCAGCAGCAGTACGTATTCAATACGGTGGTTCTGTTAAACCAGAAAACATTGCATCATATATGGCTCAAAGCGACATTGATGGCGCTTTAGTTGGTGGCGCAAGCCTTGAATCTGCTTCATTCTTAGCATTATTAGAAGGTGCTAAATAATGAGTAAATCCCCTGTTGCAATTATTATTTTGGATGGCTTTGGTTTACGTAATGAAACTGTAGGTAATGCAGTAGCACTTGCTAATAAACCAAACTTCGATCGTTACATGGCTGAATTTCCACATGGTCAATTGAAAGCTGCCGGCTTAGATGTTGGGCTTCCAGAAGGCCAAATGGGGAACTCTGAAGTAGGCCACACAAACATTGGTGCAGGACGTATCGTCTACCAAAGTTTAACTCGTATTGATAAAGCAATTGCTGACGGTGAGTTCCAAACGAACCCTATCCTAAACAAAGCCTTTACTCATACGAAAGAAAATGATTCAAACTTACACTTGTTTGGCTTGTTGTCAGATGGTGGTGTTCATAGCCATATTAATCATATGCTATCACTATTAAGCACAGCAAAAGAGCAAGGCGTAAAAAACGTTTATCTACATCTTTTCTTAGATGGACGTGACGTAGCACCTCGTTCGGCATTAGGTTACATTGACACTGTTAATGAAGCTATTGCTAAACTTGGTTACGGCGAAATTGCTACAGTTTCTGGTCGTTTTTATGCAATGGACCGTGATAAACGTTGGGAACGTGTTGAAAAAGCATACAACGCTATCGCAAACGGTGTAGGAGAAACAGCAGTATCCGCAAAAGAAGCAGTTGAAGCTTCTTATGCTGCTGGAAAAACAGATGAATTTGTAGTGCCAACTGTCATCACAAAAGATGGTCAACCAGTTGCAAAACTTAGCGAGAACGACGCTGTTATTTTCTTTAACTTCCGTCCAGACCGCGCAATTCAATTATCAAATGCCTTCACTGACAAAGAATGGGAATTCTTTGATCGTAAAGGACATATCGACAACGTGAAATTCATTACAATGACATTATATAACCCAAGCATTGATGCGGAAGTGGCGTTTGCGCCAATGCCGATGACTAATGTTTTAGGTGAAGTGTTATCAAATGAAGGGTTAGCACAATTACGCATTGCCGAAACTGAGAAATACCCTCACGTTACTTTCTTTATGAATGGTGGACGTAACGAGGAATTCCCGGGAGAAAGTCGTATTTTAATCAACTCGCCAAAAGTTGAAACATACGATTTACAACCGGAAATGAGTGCTTATGAAGTGGCTGATGCGCTGGTTGCAGACATCGAAGCTGATAAGAACGATGCCATTATCTTGAATTTTGCCAATCCAGACATGGTAGGCCATTCAGGTATGGTTGAACCAACAATCAAAGCAATTGAAGCCGTGGATGAAAACCTTGGTCGCGTTGTAGATGCTATCCTTGCAAAAGGTGGAGCAGCGATTATCTTCGCAGATCATGGTAATTCTGAAACAATGACAACGCCTGAAGGCGAACCACACACTGCACATACAACTGTGCCAGTACCTGTGATTGTCACTAAAAAAGGCGTGACATTACGTGAAGGCGGACGCTTAGCGGATGTTGCACCAACGATGTTAGATTTATTAGACGTCAAAAAACCAGTTGAAATGACTGGAGAATCACTCATTATCAAATAAAACATCACTTGATTTTGTTTTTGAGAAAAAACAAGGTAGAATAGAAATGTAAATAAAATAACTTAACTTAAAAGGAGAGAATTATATTATGTCAGCTATTATCGATGTATATGCACGCGAAGTCTTAGACTCACGTGGTAACCCAACAGTAGAAGTAGAAGTATTCACAGAAGCAGGTGGCTTTGGCCGCGGAATCGTTCCTTCAGGAGCATCAACTGGTGAGTATGAAGCAGTTGAATTACGTGATGGCGATAAATCACGTTACTTAGGTAAAGGTGTTACTAAAGCAGTAGCAAACGTTAACACTACAATCTCTGAAAAAATCATTGGTATGGATGTAACTGACCAACCAGCACTTGACAAATTAATGATTAAATTAGATGGTACTAAAAACAAAGGTAACCTCGGAGCAAACGCTATTTTAGGTGTTTCAATTGCAGCAGCACGTGCAGCAGCAGACGAATTAGGTATGCCTCTTTACAAATATCTTGGTGGAACAAACGGTAAAGTATTACCTGTACCAATGATGAACATCATCAACGGTGGTTCTCATGCTGATAACAGCATCGACTTCCAAGAGTTCATGATTATGCCAGTTGGCGCTCCTTCATTCAAAGAAGCATTACGTATGGGTGCAGAAATCTTCCACGCATTAGCTTCTATCTTGAAATCAAAAGGTTTAGCTACTTCTGTAGGTGACGAAGGTGGTTTCGCTCCTAACCTTGGTTCAAACGAAGAAGGATTTGAAGTTATCATCGAAGCAATCGAAGCAGCTGGTTACAAACCAGGTGAAGACGTATTACTTGCTATGGATGCAGCTTCTTCTGAATTCTACGACAAAGAAAAAGGTGTTTACGTATTAGCTGATTCTGGCGAAGGCGAAAAAACAACTGCTGAAATGATCGATCTTTACAAAAACTTATGCGAAAAATACCCAATCGTATCTATCGAAGATGGCTTAGATGAAAATGACTGGGATGGTTTCAAAGAATTAACTGTTGCTTTAGGCGACAAAGTTCAATTAGTTGGTGACGATTTATTTGTTACAAACACTGAAAAATTAGCTGAAGGTATTGAAAAAGGAATCGCTAACTCAATCCTTATCAAAGTTAACCAAATCGGTACATTAACAGAAACATTTGATGCAATCGAAATGGCTAAACGTGCTGGTTATACAGCAGTTATCTCTCACCGTTCAGGTGAAACAGAAGATTCAACAATCGCTGATATCTCTGTAGCTTTAAACGCTGGACAAATCAAAACTGGTTCATTATCACGTACTGACCGTATTGCAAAATACAACCAATTATTACGTATCGAAGATGAATTAGAAGATTTAGCTGAATACCATGGTAAAGCAACATTCTACAACATCAACAAATAATAAATGATTAATAGGAAAAGCCTCACTCCCGCAAGGGTGAGGCTTTTTTGTTGTCCTTGTTACTGTTATCGTAGCGGATTTATCCGCTTTACGAGAACAGTAGGGGTGCTGACATTGTTGCGAATATATGAGCTTACAAAGACAGTATGGGACGGAGCGCAAGCGAGTACCAATCCTTATGCCTTTATCGTTGCGAATTTATTCGCTTTACGAGAGTAACAAACCTTCAAGCAATTGAGTGTTAATTCCTTAGAGCAGGCGAGTGCCAATCCTTATGTTAATTACTTAATAGTACTAATCTTTTGCTAATATCCCAACGTGTTCATCTGATTTTTAATTTATAAATATATATCATGTTCTATAATTTAGTGTGCTAGCGACATGTAGTCAGCGACGCACTAAATTATAGATTTTTTTATGAATTTAATTTGAGAAAAAGAGCATTCAGATGAATTTATTCCTACTATTTATGATTGAAAAAAATTCAACGGTATGCGCAATCGCTGAGTTGAGGAGTGAATTGTGATCCAATAAAAATGAGGAGTTAACATGGAGTCAGATAAATTAAA
>NZ_JAFYUW010000087.1:0-2524 GCF_017549435.1 Brochothrix sp. | reverse complement strand
CTTTTTAAGTTGATGTGGATAACTTGTTAATGGATGCTCTGACAGATAAGTGCCTAAATACTCTTTTTCTTGTGTTAAACGATCAACTGCTGGCATTTCTTCCATCTCAGTATATTTTGGTTTCAAGGCCAATTTACCACCACCCAGATCACCGAATAAGTCAACCGGGGAATCACCCTTACGACTTAATTCCGCTAGGTTTAAAGCCGCTTCAATTGAGGCCAACAATGTCGTTCTGGTTTTGCCCCATTCATCGCATGCACCTGCTAATATTAATGCTTCTAAAATTGGTTGTGTTGTTACTTTCGCCGGTAAGCGTCGACAAAAGTCAAAGAAATCTGTATATTTACCAGCTGTTTTACGCTCTTCGACAATAACTCTAACTGTTTGTGCCCCAACTTTTTTTATGCTGGATAGTGCGTATCGAATGCTGCCATTTTCATTACTGAAGAAACTAAAACTCGCATTGACAGAAGGCGGCAACAATTTTATATCACGTTGACGACTTTCAGCAATATAAGTCTCAATTTTATTATCATCACCTGAAACAGATGTCATTAACGCTGAATAAAAAGCAGCAGGATAATGTGCCTTGAGGTAGGCAAGTTGGAAAGCAATTTTTGCATAAGCAACAGAGTGAGAACGGTTAAAACCATAATTGGCAAAACGGACGATTAAATCATAAACATCCTCTGCTATTTTTTCATCCACTTGTTGTTTTTGCGCACCAGCTATAAAATGTTCACGTTGTTCTTGTAGTACCTCAGCTTTTTTCTTACTTACTGCCCGACGTAACATATCGGCTTCTCCCAAACTAAAACCAGCAAGTGCTGAAGCAATTTGCATGATCTGTTCTTGATAAACAATGACGCCATAAGTTGGTTCTAAAATCGCTTCTAAAGCTGGGTGCGTATAGGTTACCTTTTCTTTCCCATGTTTACGAGCAATAAATGTACTGATTTGCTCCATTGGACCTGGACGATATAACGCATTAACCGCTACAACATCTTCAAAAGAAGTTGGAATTAGACGTTGAAGTACCCGTCGAATACCTGGTGATTCAAATTGAAAAACACCGTTTGTATCGCCTGCTTGAAAGAGTTTTAAAGTGTCTGCATCATTCAAAGAAATTTTCTCAATATCAAATGCCGGATTTTCAAAACGAACGGCTTTAATAATTGTTGCCAACATCGTCAAATTTCTTAAGCCTAAATAATCCATTTTCAATAAACCAATCGCTTCAATATCCCCCATTGGATATTGTGTAAGCAATGCATCACCACTCCCTTGTTGTAGAGGCACATAATCAATCAAAGGAGCATCGCTAATTATTACACCTGCCGCATGTGTTGACATGTGTCTTGGTAATCCTTCGATTGTTGTCGCTATTCGCCATATTTCTTCATTACGTTTAGACATCTTTATATGACGTACAAGTGCTTTCGATTCCGCTTCAGCACCTTTTAAAGTTAGCCCCACCTGTGCAGGCAAGAGATTAGACCACTCACTTAATTCTACACGATTCAATCCAAATACACGTGCCGTATCACGAATAGCAGCTTTAGCCGCCAACGTTCCAAATGTACCAATTTGCGCAACATGCTGCACACCATATTTTTCGACTGTATAAGTGATGAGTTCATCACGACGGTTATCAGGAAAATCCAAATCAATATCAGGCATGGAAACGCGTTCCGGGTTTAAAAAACGTTCGAATAACAAACGATAGGCAATCGGATCAACATCTGTAATTTTCAACACGTAGGATACTAATGAACCTGCTGCTGATCCACGCCCTGGCCCTGTTAAGATACCTTTGCTTTGGGCATAAAACATCAAATCCCAAACAATTAAAAAATAATCATCAAAACCCATTTCAGAGATAACCTTCAACTCATAAGAAAGACGCTCTTGATAAATTGCACTCGGGTTTTCAAATCTTTCTGCCAAACCTTTATACGCCAGTTCATGCAGATAATTAGCTGCCGTTTTTCCTTCAGGCGTAACATATTTAGGTAACAGCTTTTGATGCAACTCAATGTTTACATCTGTTGATGCAGCTATTTCATTTGTTCGCTTTAATGCAGCACGCATTGGTTCGGTAAACCAGCGTTTTTCTAGCTCGATTGGGCTGATTAGATACTGTTCACCTTCTGTTGGTAATGTTTCCCAATCAATAATCTCATTGTCACGGATGGCCTTTAGCACAGACATACTCTTAACATCTGCTGGATAAAGATAACGTACGTCACTGATTACCACGGTGCGCTCCGTTTCATTAAAAGCCCAAGCAGTTATACTGGAATCAGGTTGGCTCACTCCCAAATAAGCATCTGGATAACTTTCAAGCAACATACTGCGCTGTTCTGGCAACAGATTTGTTATTTCCCCATTTTCGACAGGCAAAATAATCACAATATTTTTTGAATACGCATCAAACCAATTTTTAGGTAAAAATGCTCGTTCTTCCGTTTGTAAAGCACTCGTCAACTTCATCAGTTCATGATAACCCTCTGTATTTTTT
>NZ_JAFYUW010000012.1:0-21932 GCF_017549435.1 Brochothrix sp. | reverse complement strand
ACAACTAAATAACAGTTTTAAAAGAAAGTATTGTTGGTTAGTGGCCGTAGTGAAAAGGAAACACTCGCAGTTTACTGTTCAGGTGATGACGGTATTCGGCGTCAGGCAGTGGACAATTGAAGAACTGCATGTGACAACACCATAAGAGAAACGAACAATCGGGGGCGATAGATCACGCTATTTCATAAGGTATGCGTTTAACTTCTAGCGAAAAAGTGAGTGCGCTCACACAGATATATTTAGGTTTTAAGAGTCGAAATGACTAATTTTTTTAAGCAACTCTTTAAATAGTTTAAAACACTCCAAGTAGGAGTGTTTCTTTTTTTAAACACTTAATAAATCGTCTGGTTGACAAAAGCCGACTGAAACGATAAGATTAAATCTGTAATTCATATAAATCCAGTCGGAATAAAATAGGAGTGTGAGAAATGACAATCACGTTAGTAATTATAAACTTAGTTATCGCAGCCATTATTTTGGGACTATTTGTCCTAATGCAAAAAAAAGGTGTTTCTTTTTCTAAACGTGTATTAACAGCTTTAGGAGTAGGTGTCCTAGCAGGTTTAGCACTACAATTCAGCTATGGTTCAGCCGGGAAAATAACAACGATGACAACAGATTGGTTAGGTCTTGTGGGGAATAGTTATATCAAATTCTTGCAAATGATCGCCATACCCTTAATTTTTGTATCCATTGTCGCAGCCTTTACTCGTCTACAGTTGAAAGCGAATGTCGCTAAAATTGGTACAACAATAATTGTTGTATTAGTTGTTACAGCAGCAATTGCAGCTGCAGTGGGTATTGGAGCAGCGTTATTATTTAAATTAGATGCAAGTAGTATTACGCAAGGTGCCACAGAATTAGCACGTGCACAAGATTTACAAGACCGGGTCGCTTCAGTTGACCTGACACTACCACAAAAAATTGTGGAGTTTATCCCTAGCAACGTATTCTTAGACTTTACAGGCGCACGCCCAACCTCAACATTAGGTGTCGTTATCTTCGCGATGTTTGTCGGGATTGCTTATACAACATTAAAAGGAAAACAAGCCAAAGAAGCAGCGTTTTTCGCTAGATTAATTGATTCGTTTTACGCAATCATTATTCGTATTGTGCGTATGATTATACAATTAACGCCTTATGGTGTTTTCGCCATTATTACAAATACAACCGCAACAAGTGATTTAGGCGCAATTGCTAAATTAGGAACATTCGTTGTCGCATCCTATGTGGCATTGATAGTGATGTTTATTATTCACCTCGCTATTCTTGGTATCGCAGGTATGAGTCCAAAAACATTCCTAAAAGAAGCAATGCCAGCGTTGACATTTGCCTTCACATCACGTACTTCTGCAGGTGCATTGCCGTTAAATGTTGCTGCACAAGAACGAATGGGAGTACCGAGTGGTATTGCAAACTTCTCAGCTTCATTTGGTTTGTCAATTGGTCAAAACGGTTGTGCGGGGATTTATCCAGCAATGTTAGCAATTATGATAGCCGTATCAACAGGTATAGATGTGACCTCGTGGACATTTATTCTAACAGTGATAGCTGTAGTTGCTATCAGTTCATTCGGTGTTGCTGGAGTCGGTGGTGGTGCTACGTTTGCAGCAATCATCGTTTTATCAGCATTGAATCTGCCAGTTGGTTTAGCGGGCGTTTTGATTTCTGTCGAGCCTTTAATTGATATGGGACGTACAGCATTGAATGTCAGTGATTCAATGGTAGCTGGTGTTGTAACAAGTAAAGTTGATGGCAGCTTTGATCCAGAAAATGCCGATAACGAAGAGCACGATGCTGTCACAGCATAAATGTAGTCGCGCTTAAATAAGAATTAAGAAATCCACTGTGGGAGATGTTGCCGCAGTTGGTTTCTTTTTTTAGATTTTTTTTTCAAGTTTAATGGCACTAAATGCGAGTTCGTAGTCGTGTTGTGCTAGTTTTTTAAAATCGTTAGTGGCGTACAATCACTTTATATAAGTCAATTATATAAAGTCATGTGAAAGTAGTGATAAACGTTGGATTTAAATTTGAATGGAAAAACAGCATTGGTAACAGGATCAACAAAAGGGATTGGTAAAGCGATAGCTGCTGAATTGGCTCAAAATGGAGACGATGAAAAAATTTTTTTCGAGCATTTAAAAAAGCTGAAGGTACAACGATATAAAACTGGCGACAAACCCATTAATTTACAATAAAAAAACCGCTCTCCCTGTAGATTTTCATCTACTTTGGAGCAGCGGTTTTTTATGTGTTTTTTAAGCAAGCAAAGCTTTTGCTTCATGGATTTGAGCTTTCACTTGTTCAAATCCAGTGCCACCATAACTATTACGTCTTGCTACAGCTGTTTCAGGTTGTAAGACAGTGAAGATATCCGCTTCGAAGAGTGGATGCGCGGCTTGCAGCGTTTCAAGACTAAGATCAGCCAGGTAAATATTATTTTGGATACAAAACAACACTAACTGACCCACAATTTCGTGCGCTTGACGGAAGGGTAGCTGTTTCGCTGCTAAATAATCCGCCAGTTCTGTTGCGTTAGAGAAATCCTGTTTCGTGGTAGCTTCTAAATGCGCGACATTAACAGTCATCGTTTCAATCATACCTGCCATAATTGTTAAGGCACCTTCTAATGTATGTGCAGTGTCAAATACGCCTTCTTTATCCTCTTGCATATCTTTATTGTATGCCAAAGGTAATCCTTTTAGGACGGTTAGTAAGCCCACCAAATCACCATATACACGTCCCGTCTTACCACGGATTAATTCAGCCATATCGGGATTTTTCTTTTGGGGCATAATACTTGAACCAGTAGCGAAAGTGTCCGATAACTCGATGAATTTAAATTCATCACTACTCCATAAAATCAGTTCTTCGCAAAAACGCGAAAGATGCATCATTACAAGAGCCGCGTTACTCAGGTACTCCACTGAAAAATCACGATCACTGACAGCATCTAAGCTGTTCGCATACGGTTTTGAAAACCCAAGTAATTCGGCACTGAGATGGCGATCAATCGGAAAAGTAGTCCCAGCTAAGGCACCTGCGCCTAAGGGCAATAAATCAATCCGTTTGATACTATCTTCAAATCGGCCTTTATCACGTTCCAACATCCAAAAATAAGCCATCAAATGGTGGGCAAATGAAATCGGTTGTGCACGCTGTAAATGTGTGTAGCCTGGCATTACAGTGTGAATATGCTGTTCCGCTAAATCAATCAATACCGTTTGAAGTTTTGTAATTAATTCAGTAGCAAGCGGCACTTGTTTCAGCAAATAGAGGTGCATGTCAGTTGCAACTTGATCGTTACGGCTACGTCCAGTATGGAGTTTTCCAGCAACAGGTCCAATCAAATCGTGCAGTAATTTTTCGATATTGAGATGAATATCTTCATTTGCGACAGTATAGACCAACTGATCATTTTTAGCTTGTTCCATTAAAGTCTGTAAACCCTCTGTAATAAGTGAGACATCAGCTTCTGGCAAAATTCCTGTTGCGCCAAGCATCTTAACGTGAGCTAAACTACCTTGAATATCTTCTAAAACGAGTGCTTGATCAAACGAAATCGAAGCACCAAAGGAATCGACCCATTCCTCATTGGTAGCTTGAAAACGTCCACCCCACAGTTTAGCATTACTCATGGACAGTACTCTTTGCGTGAAGTTGTACTTCGGCATTTACTTTAGTAGAAAGGCCCCATAATTTGATAAAGCCAACAGCTGCATCTTGGTCGAATGTATCTTCAGAAGTATAGGTTGCAAGGTTTTCGTTATAAAGTGAAACGGGTGACTTACGACCGACAACAATGGCTTGTCCTTTATATAATTTCAAACGAACAGTTCCCGTTACGTTTTCTTGTGTTTCTTTAATAAAAGCAATCAGAGCTTTTGTTAAAGGGTTGAACCATAGACCATCATAAATCATTTGAGTTAACTGTAATTCAACAGTAGGCTTAAAGTGAGCCGTTTCTTGAATTAAGGTAATTGATTCAAGTGCTTTATGTGCTGTGATCAAAGTCATTGCCCCCGGAGCTTCGTAAAGTTCACGTGATTTAATACCTACCACACGATTTTCAATGTGATCAATTTGACCAACACCATGTTTACCAGCAATGTCATTTAGTTGTGCAACGATTTCTGCTGCAGTGAATGTCTGGCCATTAAGAGCAGAAGGCACCCCTTTTTCAAATGAAAGCTCAATGATTTCTGGTTGGTCAGGAGCATCTTCTAAATCAGGGATTGTTAATTCATAGGCACCAGCAGGTGGTGTAGCCCAAGGATCTTCTAAAACACCACATTCAATGGCGCGTCCCCATAAGTTTTGATCAACAGAATAAGGATTATCTAAGTTAATTGGGATGGGAATATCATTTTGAATAGCGTATTCAATCTCTTCTTCACGTGACCATTTCCAATCACGTACAGGAGCCAATACCTTAATATTCGGAGCCAAAGCTTGGAAAGAAACTTCAAAACGAACTTGGTCATTCCCTTTTCCCGTACAACCGTGAGCAACAGCAACAGCGCCTTCTTGTTCAACGATTTCGACAAGTTTTTTAGCAATTAAGGGACGGCTTAAAGCAGAAATCAAAGGATAAGCGCCTTCGTATAAAGTGTGAGCTTGCAGTGAGATTAAGGCGTAATCGTTAATGAATTCATCAACAACATCCAAAACAATTGATTTAATTGCACCAACTGTTAAGGCTTTTTCTTTTACAAAATCTAAATCTTTCCCTTCGCCGACATTTAAACAAACTGCGATGACATCATAATTTTTATCTTGTAACCATTTAATTGCTACCGATGTATCTAAACCGCCTGAATAAGCTAAAACTACCTTCTCTTTCATATGAACTCCTCCTGTATATATATACTATTTGTTTTTATATTTATACATACATCATAACGCTTAGGCGATTAACATGCAAGTTAAAAATGTATAAATATTAGTTAAAACAACTTTTTCATGTATAAATATAAGCTACTGTTACGACTGTGTATAAAAAAAGAAAGTTAATTCTTAGAAAAGTGTTTGTTTGGAATGGATGTTTTGGTATAAAGGGCGATTTTTTGGTATGATACTGTTGAGAGTTTAGATAAGAAAGTGAGTGTTTGAATAACAGTGAAAATATCAGTAGAGTATCTTTTTTGGTATACCACATCCCATTTAGTTATTGATGAGGGCTATCGAATTATTCATTTTAATGAAGAAGAATTAGAAGTATGGCTTGAAAATCAGAAAAATAAACAAAACCCAATTATTCGAATCTCACAAAGAGACGTCACTTGGAAAGTGCTTGTTGAACGTGATTTTGAGCAAATGGTTAATGTGATGAACCAATTCCGCAAAGAATTGAATCGTCCAAAATTGCAATTGACGAATATCTATTTATCTGAAAAACCTTTAGGTGAAAGTGGCGCCTATAATTATCAGAAGGAAAGCAAAGATAAAGCGATTTTAGTAAATAATTATGTGATTGCAACGGATACACAAAAAGAAGACATCGATAAGTTAAGTGATGTTTTTGTTTTTGGAAGTAAGGAACTGTTACCCATTGAAGCGCAAACACAAATGGAAATTGAAAAATTGAAAATGAACATGGTGACGCATATGAGTGTCAATGTAAAAGCGCCTGTGAAGAAAACATGGAAAGATCAATTCTTATGGACGTATGTGTTAATTGCAATGAATGCGTTAGTATTTTTAGCGATGACTTTAATGGGCGGAAGCACAAATACGTATGTATTAGCTTTGTTTGGCGCGAAAGTTAATGAATTGATTGTTGCAGGTGAATGGTGGCGTTTTATTACACCGGCGTTCATACACATTGGAATGACACATTTGTTGATGAATATGGTATCGCTCTTTATTCTAGGGACGATGGTTGAAAAAATATTTGGAGGCTGGCGCTTCCTCATCATCTATTTTGTCTCTGGTTTAACAGGTGTTATAGCAAGTTTTGTATACTCTGACAGTTTATCTGCCGGTGCAAGTGGTGCAATTTTTGGTTTGTTCGGTGCTTTGTTGTACCTTATTATTAAAAAACCACAAATTTACTGGAAAACGCTAGGTGTCAATGTATTATTACTTTTAGGTATTAACTTGGTTTACGGTTTTGTGGTCTCAAGTGTTGATCAATATGCCCATATCGGTGGTTTAATTGGTGGTTTATTAGCTGCCTATATCGTAGCGATTAAAGGCCAATACTTTGATTGGAAACGCTGGGGATATACACTAATTACCCTAGTGATTATCGGATTTTTCATCATGCTCGGGTTCCGCAATGTGAATCAAAGCACTAACCCTGACACGGGAAACTCAGTTGTAGTCAATTATATGGAACATGGTAAAACAGCTGAAGCAAAAAAAGTCATTGGCGTAATGCAAAAAAATAACTATAATGATAATGTAAGCGATTTTTTTGCGGGGAATCTATTGTTGAAAGAAAATCAAACCACAGCGGCAATTGCAAATTATCAAGCGGCAATTGAGAAAGAACCACAGTTTCCAGAAGCGTATTATAACCTTGCATTAGCCTATCAAGCAGAAGGTCAGTTAAAACAAGCGACTTCTGCAGCTAAAAAAGCAAGTGAACAAAGTAATGTCGCCTCATATAAGGATCTGTATGATAAATTGCGCACAGCCAAATAAGGTGAGGAGTGTTTAGCAATGAATAACGTTTACGATGTCCAACAACTATTGAAAAAATTTGGTGCCTTTATTTATGTCGGTAACCGCACAGCTAGCTTACAAATGATGTTGGCTGAAGTGACAGAATTATGGGACCATAAGCTAATTGATTCAAAAGAATATGCATCTGCACGACTGGTACTACTTGGTGCCTTGCGTGAAGAAGAAAATGGGGGAATAGGCGTATGGTTAAAAAATTAATAGGTATTGATGTCGGTGGGACATCCGTTAAATTTGCAGTGGTAAGTACTAAAGGTGAGATTGAAGAAAAATGGTCCATTAAAACAAATATTAGTGACGCAGGCTCACATATCGTCGGTGATATCGCCTATTCATTAAATGAGAAACTGGCAGAATTAAAGCTCTCTAAAAGTGATATCACAGGTATTGGAATGGGAACGCCTGGTTCAATCAATTATACGGATGGAACGGTTGTTAATGCATTCAACCTTAATTGGACAACTGTGCAGCCAATCAGTAAGTCGCTTCAAGCACTAACAGGTTTACCGGTCTTTTTAGACAATGATGCAAACGTTGCAGCATTAGGTGAAGCATGGAAAGGTGCGGGTGGCGGTGAACCAGACGTTGTTTTTGTGACACTTGGTACAGGTGTTGGTGGTGGTGTTATTGCGAATAACCGTATCGTTCGTGGTGTTGCAGGAGCAGGTGGCGAAATTGGACATGTCACTGTTGCGCGTGAAAATGGCTTTGCTTGTACGTGTGGTAAAAGTGGCTGTTTAGAAACAATTGCTTCTGCAACAGGCGTTATGCATGTTGCACGCCATAAAGCCCCCACATCAAAAGCAAACTCAAAATTACGCGATGATGTCTTATTGAACAATCGAGTATCAGCAAAAGATGTATTTGATGCAGCCAAAGGGTATGATCCTTTTGCAGAAGAAGTTGTAGCTTATGTGTCATCTGCCCTCGGTTTTGCCTTAAGTCATATTGGTAATATTTTAAATCCAGCATGCATTGTTATCGGTGGTGGTGTTTCAGCAGCAGGCGATATTCTTTTAGATCCTGTTCGCGATGAGTTTGAAAAAAATGTTTTCAGCACAGTGAAACACAGTACGAAAATTTCATTAGCAACATTAGGCAATGATGCAGGTATGATCGGTGCCGCTTCATTAGTGTTAACAGAAGTCTAATCTTCTAAATGATTAAAAATTAAAGTTATAAAAAGTTTGTTTTTGTCGCTCGCGACGAAAATAAGCTTTTTTTTGTATTTAGGGTAATATATGTACAAAATATAGTCACAATTACTACTTTTTTTATGCTATTCTGGTTATTACTCTGTTTGAAAGGAAGGCATTTTGTTAAACTGAACAAGTAGAAGCTGTAACTCGAGGAGGAACTGAATATGATAGAAATCAGCACAACGATTAAATCGTTGGAACAAGCTGAGGCGTTGTTAAAAGCCGGTGTGAATAAACTTTTATTTGGGGAAGATCAATTTGGTTTACGATTAGGGCAGTCATTCAATCGAATAGAACAAGAACAATTAGTGAAGTTAGCGCATACATACGATGCGAAAGTTTGTGTGATGGTTAATAGTTTGATGCATAATCAGCAAATGGAAGCGATTCCTGATTATCTAGCCTTTTTAAAGAAAATCGGTGTAGATGAAATTATGGCAGGAGACCCTGGTGTTTTTCAGGTAATGAAGCAACCTGAATACGCGCTACCTTATATTTATGATGCACAAACAATGGTAGTAAGTGCACGCCAAATTAATTTTTGGGCAAAACGTGGAGCTGTGGGTGGTATGTTGGCTCATGAAGTCCCATACGAAGAACTTGTTAAACTAACACCAGCATTAGAAGTTCCTGCGACATTTTTAGTCTATGGTGCTGCTTGTATTCATCAATCGCGACGACCACTCATTCAAAATTATCTTAATTACGTTAAGACAGATGAATCAGTTGGTAAAGAACGAGGGTTGTTTATCTCAGAGCCGCGTAAAAAAGATACACAGTATTCAATTTATGAAGACGTGAATGGTACGCATATTTTTGCGAATCATGATGTCAATTTGATGGGCTATATGGATCGTTTAAGCGCCATCAATATTACATCGTGGAAATTAGACGGTTTGTTTGTATCAGAATCAGCTTTTGTAGCAATTGCAGAATTATTCGTTGGTGTGAAAAAACTGCTAGAAAAAGGCGAATTAACTGAACAACATTTAGTTGAATTTGATAGCCAATTGCAGGTATTACATCCACAAGAACGTAGCATCGATACTGGATTCTTCTTAATGGATCCCGAAGAAGTGAAATAGGAGTGTGTCAGTATGAAAAAAGAATTAATTAGACCTGAGGTTTTAGCACCTGCAGGAACATTAGAAAAATTAAAAACAGCTATTCATTATGGTGCAGATGCTGTTTATATTGGTGGAGAGGCCTATGGCTTACGTTCTCGTGCTGGAAACTTCACCTACGATGAAATGCGTGAAGGTGTTGCATACGCCAAAGAACATCAAGCAAAAGTATATGTTGCTGCCAATATGGTCACGCACGAAGGTGATGCTGCTGGAGCGGGCGCTTTTTTTAGAGAATTACGTGATATTGGGATTTCAGCTGTGATTGTATCGGATCCTGCTTTGATTGAAATTTGTATTACAGATGCGCCAGGGTTACCTGTCCATTTATCAACTCAAGCCTCAGCGACTAACTATGAGACGTTGAATTATTGGCAGGATGAAGGGTTAGAGCGTGTTGTTTTAGCACGTGAAGTATCAATGGAAGAAATAGCGAAGATGCGTGAAAACACGGATGTTGAAATTGAGGCATTTATTCATGGTGCCATGTGTATTTCTTATTCAGGTCGTTGCGTTTTATCAAACCATATGTCGAAACGTGATGCTAATCGTGGTGGTTGTTCGCAATCGTGTCGTTGGAAATATGATTTATTTGATTTACCAATGGCAGGAGAGCGACGTTCATTAACCTCACAAGGAACTGAGGTTGAACCCTTTTCAATGAGTTCAGTCGATATGGCGATGATTGAACACATTCCTGATCTGATTCAAAATGGAGTGAACAGCTTCAAAATTGAAGGACGAATGAAATCGATTCATTATGTATCAACTGTATCTAATGTTTACAAAGCGGCTGTTGATAGTTATATGGCAGATCCGGAAAATTATATCTGTAAGCAAGAATGGATTGATGAATTATGGAAAGTGGCACAGCGTGAATTAGCCAGTGGGTTTTATTACCAACGACCATCAGAAAACGAGCAGTTGTTTGGACCGCGTCGTAAGATACCGGTCTATGCCTTTGTAGGGCAAGTGTTAGCCTATGATGAACAAACTAAAATAGCAACTGTGCAACAACGAAATGCCTTTAGTGTAGAAGACGAAGTCGAGTTTTACGGCCCAGGATTCAAACACTTTTCACAAATCATTACAAGTATGCGCAATGAAGATAACGAAGTGATTGACCGAGCGCCCAATGCGATGATGACCGTTTATATGCCCGTTTCACAACCAGTGAGTCCGGGCGATATGATTCGTAAAAAGAAATAATTTACTCTAAAACTCACCCAACTTGGGTGAGTTTTTTTGTTCGCAAAGAGGTGCTTATAAATGAGGTAGAGGCCGCAAATTTCAAACTTAGCCGATTGAAAGGAGAGCTATTAGTGCGGCAAAAACAATAATAAGAAGGGAGAGGAGGAGGAGAGATGCGTAGAAAAAAGAATGGGTTTACACTCATTGAGATGTTAATTGTGTTAATTATTATTTCAGCATTGTTATTATTGATACTCCCAAATGTTATGCAACACACTGAATCTGCACAAGGTAAGGGGTGCGAGGCACAACGTCAAATGATTGAAAATCAGGTGATGGCATATCAAATGGATGATGGAAACGTTCCTACGATGGAACAACTAATAGCACGTGGCTATTTAAAAGTGGGACAAAATCAGTGTGCAGATCAACGTGAAATTATCATCTCAACTAATGGGAATGTCAGTATTAAGTAAGCAAGGAATGACGTTGTTGGAGGTTTTAGTAGTGTTGGTGATTGTAACGATGATGGTTGGTTTTACAATCCATGGAGGTGAACAAATACGTTCGCAAATGTCAGCGCAATTTTCATTGAAACGCAGTATATTACACCATCAGTATGCTCAGATAAAAGCACTCACTGATCAGCGTGATATGTTTGTGTTGTATGATTTAGTGAAACAAGAACAAAGAGTCGTATCGGTAGAAGAAAATATTTTTGCAGAACAGTACAGTGATTTAAAAGTAAAAGTGGCAAAGCAACGTTATCATTATAATTCAAACGGCGAAGTTAATCAGTTTAATACACTTGTTTTTGAGGATAACTATTTCACTTATCGACTAATAATGCATATTAAATGGGGGCGAATACGCATTGAAAAAACAGAACGGTTTCCTATTGATTGAACAGTTGTTTGCGCTCGTGTTGATTATCTTATGTGCCAGCATGTTTGTTGGATTATTTGTCATCAGTGAACGTAGTTTAAATGACGTGAAAATGGATAATCAGCTTTTAGCAGTTATGTTGCAACAATTAGGGGAAGCAACTGAATCTAAAGGAGTGATGCAAATTGATAAACAGGACTATCGTTGGCAGATAAATAAAATAGGCGCGCAATGGCAAATCGAGGTGGAAAATGGAACAGTACGATGGACAGGAACAGAGCAAAAAGTTGAAAAAGAATGGCTTCACACTCGTTGAATGTCTGATAGCATTAATATTATTACCCGTTTTTTTAAAGGTGGCAGTAAGCGTAATGTTTGGCATTACACAAGTTCATGAACGGTGGTTACAACGACAAGCAGATATGGAATGGCACATGCTAGTGCTCTATTTACAAACAGAAAAACAAGCGGTTAAAAAAATTGATTTATCTGCAAAAACGATGAAATGGCAACTTGAAAATACTGAGACGCTTACTTTCACATTGAAAAATGATAAGTTAATGTTAAAAGCAACTAACGGGGGAAATATTACTTTGTTGCATGATATTGTTTCTAAAGATAGTTATTTTGAAAAAAAGAAAACAACGATTCATTGGTTTTTGGTTAAGCAAGGGCGTGGCTTATATGAAATCAAAACGTAAAAGAAACAGTAACGGTTTTGTTTATGTTTATGCTATTGGGTGTATTTTATTATGTTCACTTATTATTGTAGGTATTGTATCTCTTGCTCGGATTGAACGAACAGCACAATCTGAATTGACTAAAAAATATCACACAGAAATAAAAAAAGGACTCAAAGAAATGAATCAGTTGTTAAAAAAATAAACGTCTGCATATTAGCCGAGAAACAGGGGCTAAGGCAAACGTTTTTTTTACATTTTAAATATATTCAATTGTTTCGAATAATGGCAACATGATACTCAGGTAAATGATAATAATACAACCGCCCACTAACAGTAATAACAAGGGTTGAATTAAACCGACAATTTTCTGCAACCGTTGTTTGAGGAGTTGTTCACAATAACGATGGCAGGCCATTAGTTCCTGTGACAAAAAGCCGCTTGCTTCCCCGTGTTGGATGACAATTGCTAGTAAAGGTAGGAACAAGGGGTGATTTTTTAAAAGTGTGGCAAAAGGAAGCCCTTGTAATAAGCCGTTATTGATGTGACGCGCAATGTGGTTGAATAATCCATAATGTGAAGTACTGCTCAGCTTCAGGATTTTTTGTAATGAGAGGCCGCTTTTGATAAGTAGTGCAAATTCACGGGCAAATAAATGAGTGTAATAATAAGGCATGAGTCTGCGTGTTAGAGGAAAGCGACACCAAAATAGTGCACGTTGATAGGCGTTTTTTTGTTGTAGCCATTGTTTGAAAAAAAAGAGAAGAAGCAATGTGATGCACACAGAACCTAATAACCAAAAATGGGCATATTTTAAAAGGTTAAAAATTGCAGGAGGCGGCGCATTTGTGTGTATGAACAACATTTCAATCTGAGGGACGACAAAAGCTTGTAAAACTAAAATAACACCGCTAAGTAGCACAAAAAGAACGGCAGGATATTGGATGAAGCGGCGAATAAATTGTGTTTGTTGCAATTGGAAATTTAACCCCTCGGCACAGTTTTTGAGCGTTTCGGTAAATTGTAAATGCGTTTGGGCAAAGTGTAACTGTGAGCAGATAATAGCCGGGAAATGTAATGTATCTAAACACCGATCAAAGCTGGCGCCGTTTGTGAGTTCTTTTTTTAAACTAGCAAAGAAAATAGCTTGTTGCGGATGGATACGTGTGAGAAAAGCTAAGGCGTGATCCAGTGCTAAACCGTTATGCAGCAAATCACTCAGCTGTTGGAGAAAAAGCGCTTGGAATTTTTTTGTCCGTTGTTTTTGGAATAAAGCCATACAGAACTCCCTTCTGGTATAAAGCGTTAAAGGTGAGCCGATCGGATAAAATTTCAGAAGTTAACCCAGGTTTTGTGAGTATTTCATAAATTAGTGCGCGTTGTACCAAGTGGTGTTGTATCGGGACAAATTTTTGGGAAATAATAGCGAGTAAAGCTTGTTTTAAATCTGTTGGTGGTAATCCAAGGTTTTTTAAACGATAAAGAACACCAAGTGAATGAGAGGAGTGAATGGTTGCGACGACAAGATGACCCGTCAAGGCCATCCGAAGCGCCATTTTAGCTGTTTCACTATCGCGTATTTCACCAATCATTAGGATGTCAGGGTCATGCCGTAAAGTAGCACGTAAGGCAACGTCAAAAGAAAAGCCGGCAGTTTGATTGATTTGAAACTGAGTGAGAAAAGGCGAGGGGATTTCAACAGGATCCTCAATGGTTAAGATGTTTTTATAGGGTTTTTGGGAGATATATTCTAACAAGCTGTATATCGTTGCTGTTTTACCACTTCCGACTGCACCGCTGAAAAGTAGTAAGCCACTTTTCTGAGCGATTAAATCTTTTAATTTTGCTTCCTGATATTGAAAAAGTGCAAGCGGTAATTGATGAACAGGTGACACACATCGCAGTACTAATGAAGGCAATGAGCGATAATTAGGGATGACAGAAATGCGAATTGAAACTCCGGTCAGCTCTGGCCACTCATAACGACCGCTTTGTGGAAGTTGTTGTTCACCAATATCAAGACCACTATTATATTTTAAAAAGGTAATGCAACGCTCAGAAATTTCAAGTGGAAGCTTCTGTAAAAAAGAAAGTGTTCCATTTGAGCGGAAATAAAGCGCGTAATGGGTCGTTTTAGGAGTGAAATGAATATCGCTGTACTTGTTTTTTAAGGCCATTGTAATTAGATTGTTACAGATTTTGGCGATATCGATAAGACGACCTCCTCGGTATTTTGTTAACTTACCTATTCGACATGTACAAATAATGTCCTTTTTATCTAAAAAGCGAACTTTAAACAGACAAATTACCTTAAATGTTCACCTTTAATAAATAGTAAGCGTTTAATATTTGCTGAATTAACTAAATGTTAAGTATTGTCGAACAATTATGAATATGGTATTATTGAAGTGTTAGAAATACTTTTAGTGGAATAACGTATCGCGAGAGAATGCGCAAGCATCGCCGAAGGGGCAAATGAATCCTCATGAAACTCTCAGGCAAAAGGATCGATGCGTGTTACGCCTCTGAAATTCTGATGTAAGATCAGGAAAACAGGGACGCACAGTTTTTTTGTGCGTCCTTGTTTTTGTTCTGTGCGAAGAATAAGCAACTTTTGAAAGGGGACATAGCCATGAGTGAGTTAAAACACACGCCGATTTTTGCGGGTTATAGTGAATTTGGCGGCAAAACAATTGATTTTGGAGGATGGGAATTACCTGTCCAATTTAGTGGGATAAAAGAAGAACATCAAGCAGTGCGCGAAGCTGCGGGGCTTTTTGATGTTTCTCACATGGGTGAAATTACAGTAAGAGGCAATGATGCACTACCTTTCTTGCAAAAATTGTTATCAAATGATCTAAGTAAAATGTCTGATAATCAAGCTCAATATAACATTATGTGTTATGAAGATGGTGGTTGTGTAGATGATTTAATTGTTTATCGTCATTCAGAAACAAATTATTTACTAGTTGTGAATGCGTCAAACACAGAAAAGGATTATCAATGGTTAGCTAGTCATGCTGATGCTTTTGACGTAACAGTAAAGAATGTGTCAGATGAATATGGACAAATAGCAATCCAAGGGCCTCATGCAGTAGCGATTGTCCAACGTTATGCAGATCGTCCTATTGATGATATGAAACCATTTTATTTTGATGGGAACGTTATGATTGAAGGTCATCAAGTGATTGTGTCACGCACAGGATATACAGGGGAAGATGGTTTTGAAATATATATGAATAGTGAAGCTGCCTTAGAGTTATGGCAATTTTTTGCACGATTAGATGATGTGAAACCGATTGGTTTAGGGGCTCGAGACACACTTCGTTTTGAAGCTGCCTTATCATTATATGGGCAAGAAATTTCTGAAACAATTTCACCTCTAGAAGCAGGTTTAGGTTTCGCAGTCAAATTAGATAAAGAGCCTCAATTTATTGGTCAGCAAGCATTGATTGATCAAAAAGCTACAGGTAAAATGCGTCGTATTATCGGTTTAGAATTAGTTGATAAAGGTGTGCCGCGACATGGTTATCCTGTGTTGAAAGATGGAGTTGAAGTAGGTGTAGTTACTACTGGGACACAATCACCAACCTTAGGAAAGAGCATTGCGCTAGCATTGGTCAACCATGATGTTTTCAAAGAAGAAACATTTGAAATTCAAGTACGAAAACGCTTGTTAAATGCTGTTAAAGTACCTAAAACGTTTTATAAACGTAGCCGTTAAGGAGGAGAGAAAATGAACCAATACCGTTATTTACCTCTTACAGAGACTGATAAAAAAGAAATGTTGGATACAATAGGTGTCCCTGATGTTGAGGCATTATTTTCACCTATTCCAAAGAGTGTTCGTTTTGAAGGTGATTTGAAAATACCAGCCGCCGCAGATGAAAATAGTTTGGTACGTGAGTTATCACGTCTTGCTTCTAAAAATGTAACGACAACAACCCATACGTCATTTCTTGGGGCAGGTGTTTATACGCATGCAATTCCGGCCGTCGTTGATAGCATGATTTCACGTTCTGAATTTTACACAGCGTATACACCTTATCAGCCTGAAATTTCTCAAGGCGAATTACAAGCAATCTTTGAATTTCAAACAATGGTCGCTCGCATTACCGGTATGGATATTGCCAATTCGTCAATGTACGATGGAGGGACTTCTCTTGGTGAGGCAGCTGCACTAGCTGCAGGCGTGAAAAAACGTTCGCAAATTGTCATGAGTGAACTTGTTCATCCTGAATACCAAGCCGTTGTAAAATCGTATTGTGAAGGGCGTGGTGTGGATGTTGTGATTGCACCAAGTCAAGATGGGATTACAGATGTAGAAGCACTTAAACCGTTGTTAACGGATGATACTGCAGCTGTCATCGTTCAGTATCCTAACTTCTTAGGACAAGTAGAGCCCATAAAGGTATTTGCAGACTTAGCGCATGATAACAATTCGTTATTTATCACCTCATCTAATCCATTAGCGTTAGGTCTATTAACACCACCTGGTGCAGTTGGCGCTGATATTGTTGTGGGTGATACGCAAGTGTTCGGTATTTCGGAAGCCTTTGGTGGACCGCACTGTGGTTACTTCGCTGTGACTAAAAAATTAATGCGTAAAGTACCAGGTCGTTTGGTGGGTCAAACGGCAGATGAAAATGGTAAACGTGGTTTTGTATTAACGTTACAAGCGCGTGAGCAACATATTCGTCGTGATAAAGCGACATCAAACATCTGCTCAAATCAAGCTTTAAATGCTCTAGCTTCAAGTATTGCAATGGCATCATTGGGTAAAAACGGCCTTGTTGAAACAGCAACATTGAATTTCCAAAAGGCTCAATATGCACGTCAACAGTTTGCTGAAAAAGGTTTTAATGTGACTTATGGCGCACGTCAATTTAATGAATTTGTGGTTGAATTTTCAAAACCAGTATCAGATTTACAGGATTTGTTGATTGAAGAAGGCTTTATCGGTGGTTATGATTTAGGCCGTGATTATGCTGGAAAAGATAATCAAATGTTAATTGCTGTAACAGAAGTAATTCCAAAAACAGAAATTGATCGTTTTATCAAAGTTTTGGAGGTGGCTAAATAATGACAACTGAAACGTTACCGTTAATTTTTGAACAAACAAAAGCCGGCCGCATTAGCTATAGTTTACCGCCGCTTGATGTGCCAACTGTTGATATTACAAGTATTCTTGGTGAAGAAAACATCCGCCAAACACCTGCGGAATTGCCAGAACTTGCCGAATTAGATTTAATTCGTCATTATACGCGCTTATCAAACCATAACCATGGCGTCGATTCAGGTTTTTATCCACTTGGTTCATGTACGATGAAATACAACCCAAAGGTGAATGAAGTGACTGCAAGACTAGATGGTTTTGCCCATGTTCATCCGCTTCAGCCTGAAAACACAGTTCAAGGTGCAATGGAATTAATGTATAATTTACAAGAGAGCTTGAAAGAAATTACGGGTATGGATGAAGTGACCTTACAAACAGCCGCTGGTGCACACGGTGAGTGGACAGGCTTGATGTTAATTCGTGCTTTCCATCTTGCTAATGGAGATACACAAAGGACCAAAGTGATCATCCCTGATTCTGCACATGGAACGAACCCAGCTTCTGCAGCAGTTGCCGGATTCGAAGTCATCACCGTTAAATCGAATGATAAAGGTATGGTCGATGTGGATGACCTTCGTCGTGTGGTTGATCATACGACAGCGGCATTGATGTTAACAAATCCGAATACGCTTGGTTTGTTCGAAGAAGATATTGTCAAAATTGCTGACGTTATTCACGAAGTAGGCGGTAAAGTTTATTATGATGGTGCGAACTTAAACGCTGTTATGAGTAAAGCACGTCCTGGTGACATGGGCTTTGATGTGGTTCACTTGAACTTGCATAAAACATTCACTGGACCGCATGGTGGTGGTGGACCAGGTTCTGGACCTGTAGGTGTTAAAGCCGACTTGATTCCGTTCTTACCTAAACCTGTACTGCTTAAGAAAGCAGATAAATTTGTATTTGAATACAATCGTCCACAATCTATCGGACGCGTGAAACCATTTTATGGTAACTTTGGCATTAATGTACGTGCTTATACTTACATTCGTACAATGGGACCTATCGGTTTGAAATTAGTCACTGAAAATGCTGTTTTAAACGCTAACTACATTATGGCACGTTTGAAACCACACTATGATTTACCATTTGAAGGACCGTGCCAACATGAGTTTGTGTTAAGTGGACGTCGCCAAAAATTATTAGGTGTCCGCACATTAGATATTGCGAAACGTCTACTTGATTTTGGTATTCATCCACCTACAACATACTTCCCATTAATTGTGGAAGAAGCGTTGATGATTGAACCGACCGAAACCGAATCAAAAGAAACCTTAGATAACTTCTGTGACATCATGATTCAAATTGCGAAAGAAGCAGAAGAGAACCCAGAAATTATTCAAGAAGCACCCCATACAACTTATATTCATCGTTTAGATGAAGCAATGGCAGCGCGTAAACCACAAATTGTATGGCCATTAGACTAACATTAAAAGACTAAAGTTATTTAAATTATGAAGGATAAAATAACAGATATTCATAGAAGAGGTGCACGATGACAAAATTAAAAGGCTTTTTAGCCGTGACCTACTTACTGTTATTTTCTCTTTTTCTAATAGATGTGGTGCACGATGGCTTTGGACTTAATTATCCTGTGGGATGGTTGATTCTATTTCTTATTATTACCATTGTAGTATGTGTAGGAGAATTACGTATGCGACATTTTGAGTGGGGAGTCATCAGTTTTAGCGCCAGTTTATTAGTAATTGTTAGTTTTTATTTGTAAGAGCACAAAAAATCACGTCCCTTTCTGGGGACGTGATTTTTTATTTTTGGCGAAGTTGTGCAATAATCGTATGCGCATTTTCTAAATTTAATTGTTTATTTTCTAATAATGCTGCAACAACTAATGGTAATTCACTTTCAGTAGCGCCAGCAGAAAGGGCTAACGATTTAACTTGTAAGGACATATGCCCTTTTTGAATCCCTTCAGACACCAACGCTTTTAAAGCCGCTAAATTTTGAGCAAGCCCGACTGATACAATCACACGCGCCAGTTTATTAGCTGTTGAGATACCTAAAATTTGTTGTGTTAATTGTGCCAAGGGCAAGACACTGATTGCGCCGCCAACTGAACCAACGGGTAACGGTAGAGTGAGTTGTCCCACTAAATCGCCATTTGCTGCAACCTTCCAGTCTGATAAGCCACGGTAACGTCCATCTCTCACAGCAAAGGCATGAGCTCCCGCTTCAATTGCACGTGTGTCATTCCCGCTAGCCAGCACGACAGCGTCAACACCATTCATAATGCCTTTGTTATGCGTTGCTGCACGGTAAGGGTCGAGGTGCGCATACCGAGTAGCTTCTGCAATGCGTTTTGCCAACCATTCTCCTTCAAAACGAGTGGTTGTTAAAGTGTGTGGCTCAATACGGCAAGTTGCAGTAACCAAAGAGGTGTCTGCAAAATTACTCAGTATTTGCATTAAAACAGCGCTGTCCAACCATTCTTTAAGCGGTGTAGCCGTCGCTTCGAGGATAGTGTTCATCATATTGGCGCCCATTGCCTCTTGAACGTCAACTACAAGGTGTACCGTGAAATAAGCGGGTTGATGATCATCATCCGTAATGATGCGTGTCTCTATGCGACGGAGGCCACCTCCACGTTTTACAAGTGATGGCTGAGCAGCATTGGCAATCTCGATGAGTGCCGCTTCTTTTTCTTGAACTAATAAGATAGCCGCTTCGTAATCGGATACATCAGTGAAAATGAGTTGTCCAATCATGGCACGTTCTTGAATAGTTGTTGTAAAACCGCCATTGGCTTGCACGATTTTTGCAGCATTACTACTTGCTGCAATGACAGAAGGTTCTTCAGTTACCATTGGAACAACATAAGATGTTTCATCGATAAGAAAGTTGAAAGAAAGTCCTAGTGGTAACGGAAATTGTCCAATTTGATTTTCAATCATACTGTCTGCAACCTCAGGGGCAATAATAGCCGCAGCTTTAAGTTGCTCAATTTGTGCTGCTGTAAGGCGTTGTTCTGCTATTAATGTCGCGTGACGTTCAGCGAGTGACTGTTGATAAAATTTTGCCATAGTATTCACCTCGTTTTTTTCATTTAATCGCGTGTAACGAGAAGGGCAAGGCCGATACCGCCACCAACACAAAGACCAGCAATACCTGTGTGTGTATTTGTTTGTTCAAGATTGGTAATCAATGTTGTCAAAATACGTGCGCCAGAAGCACCAATTGGATGGCCTAAAGCAATTGCACCACCATTGATATTTATTTTATTAGCTGGAATTTTCAAATCTGTAACAACGGCTAATGATTGTGCTGCAAAAGCTTCATTTAATTCAAATAAATCAATTTTGTCAATTGAAAGATCAGCTTTTTCTAATAAGGCGTTCACTGCATAAAAGGGCGCGTATCCCATCATTGCAGGATCCATGCCAATTTCAGCAGAGGCTTTAATCGTTGCAAGGTAAGGAATGTTTTGTGCAATCGCTGTTTCTTTATCCATTAATACGAGTGCTGAAGCACCGTCATTAATCGTTGAAGAGTTACCAGCTGTCACTGATCCCTCACGTTTGAAGACAGTCTTCAAGGTACTCAATTTTTCTAAAGTTGTTTGTGGTCGAATGGATTCATCACGTGTGACAACCGTTCCATCTGCCAAGGTAACAGGTGATATTTCTTTATCAAAAAGGCCTTCTTGCTGTGCCTTTGCTGCTTTTTGTTGTGATTCGTAAGCAAATAAATCTTGCTGCTCACGTGTAATATGATGGTGATCTGCTGCATTTTCAGCAGTGATGCCCATCGCATAATGGCCAAACGCATCTGTTAAACCATCAAAAAACATACTATCAGTTAATTTTTCAGGTGCAAAAGCCTCTTTGTCATAACGATTGAGCAATAAGGGGGCTTGCGTCATATTTTCAGTACCGCCAACAACAACAGTTGTTGCTTCGCCTAATTGAATCGCTTGTCGACCAAGAATGACAGCTTTGAGCCCAGAACCACATACTTCATTAACCGTCATCGCAGGTGCAGAATGAGGGATGCCGGCGTGTATTGCGGCTTGTCGTGCAGGATTTTGACCAAGTCCGGCTTGTAAAACGTTGCCTAATATAACTTGATCAACACTCTCAGGAGAAATGTTTGCGCGTTGTAATGCCGTTTTGATTACATTTGAACCAAGTTCAACAGCAGAAACGTCTTTAAACATACCGCCAAATTTTCCAATAGGTGAACGAGCAGTGCTAACAATAACAATATCTTTCATGGGAAGTCTCCTTTTGTAATACGTAGTAATTGCCCTGTTATTATAGCATTTTAAAACAATAATACGAAAGAAAAGGGGGTATTTTACGTTACCGCTTACAAAATTTGTGACATTTAGAGAGAATAATAAAGAATATTCAGGAAAAACGCTCAAATCAGTTGTTTTTAAGTCGAATTTTTAATAGACTAAGGACATACTCACAAACAAAAAATAAACTAAGAAAAAGGTGTCCACAATGAAAATAGGTATTGATAAAATGAGTTTTTACACGCCAGCCTTTTATGTCGATATGGTCGAATTAGCGGAAGCGCGTGAAATTGATCCCAACAAGTTTACAATTGGTATTGGGCAAGATCAAATGGGCTTCGCCCCATTAAGCCAAGATGCAGTAACAATGGGAGCAAATGCAGCGCTTAACCTATTAACACCAGAAGATATCGCGGCGATTGATTTGGTCATTTTTGCCTCAGAGTCAGGCATCGATCACTCGAAAGCAGGGGCAGTGTATATTCATCGTTTGTTAGGTTTACCTAAACATGCGCGTGCAATTGAATTTAAAGAGGCATGTTATGCAGCGACAGCAGGATTAAGTTATGCGCAAAATCACGTCGCAGCGCATCCTGATAAAAAAGCATTGGTGATTGGATCAGATATTGCGCGTTATGGTTTATCAACACCAGGTGAACCAACGCAAGGCGCAGGGGCAGTAGCGATGTTAGTCACTGCTAATCCACGTTGTTTAGCATTTAATAATGACAATGTCTACATGACAGAAGATATTATGGATTTTTGGCGTCCTCTTTACTCTGAAACAGCTGTTGT
>NZ_JAFYUW010000086.1:0-4867 GCF_017549435.1 Brochothrix sp. | reverse complement strand
CGCTTCAAAATCAAAACCCATTTTAGTCAATATTTCACGGCTAAACGCAATTTGTTTATCCTTGGCAAATGAACGTTCCAGCAAATTAGACTTAGGCTGATGTGGCGCAGCTTGCGTTTGTTTAAGTAAAGCAATCACTGCTTCACGAACCTCTGCAAAAACCTCGTCAAGGATGGCTACGGTCATTCCTGGTTCGAATTGATCTAGTAGTGTATCATAGGCGGTTGCTTTTTTGCCCCAATAACCAATGAATTTTTTCTTGTACGCAATAATTTCTTCTAGATGTGGTTGGAAAATCTTATAATCTGACTGGTCGCGTGCTTCTGACCAAGCAGCTTCTGCTTTTGATTGCAAAACAGCATATGCTGCATATTCATCAGCAGGGATCGCTTCAAATAACGCGGCCTTTTTAGACATCTCAATTACTAGCGCTTGAACTAATGGCTCTACTTCATCTCGCACTGTCTTTAAAAACGTTAGGTTTTTCATAAATTCAGGAGCAGTAGATAAACGAAAAATCTCTGCTGATAAAAGACCAACAACTTCAGAACGCTGTTGCGTTCCTTTGGGAGGAATCCCTGTACGCATATCCCAATAGACAAGCGCTAAAGCTTCTTCATATGATTTAATGGTCTGACATTGTTTAGTGAAATTGATACTTACCGTTTTTATTTCCGTCATCCTACTCACTCCTTGAAATTATATTTTATGCATCTCTTTGTGGACGTTTAGGGCGTGGGCCCCAGAATTGATAATAGTCAGTACGTAAGAAACCATTATACAATTTACGTTTTTTGGTTGCGCGTTTACCAAAAGCAATTTCAAAATCTTCATACGATGTTAATACATAGAAAGACCAATTAGTTAATTGTTTAAACGACGCTCCCATATCACGGTATATTTCAATGATGCCTGGTTCATCTGACAAACGTTCACCATAAGGCGGGTTGGTTGCAATAACACCATAAGCTTCTGCATCGTCTGAAAAATCACGCACTTGCATTTGTTTGAAGTCGATAATATCTCCTAAACCGGCTTCAATTGCATTTTGTGTTGCGACCTTAATCATTTGATGATCAATATCGCGGCCTTTGATATTCAAGACCTGATCATAGTTTGCAGCTTCTTCTGCTTCAAGTCGAGCTTTTTCAAAGACAGATTTAGGCATCCAATCCCATGCTTCACAAGCAAATTCACGATTAAACCCTGGTGCGATGTTTTGTCCAATTAAAGCTGCTTCAATAGCTAATGTTCCTGATCCACAAAGCGGGTCAACGAATGGACGGTCTGGGTGCCAGTTAGTAAGCAATACTAACGCTGCTGCCATTGTTTCTTTCAACGGTGCGCCACCTTGCGCCACACGATACCCACGTTTATGCAAGCCAGCACCTGAAGTATCGAGCGTCAATGTTACTTCATCTTTTAAAATTGCCACTTCTAATTTAAAAAGCGAGCCCGTTTCAGTAAGACGTGATGAGCGATGATACACAGTACTCAAGCGATCAACAATTGCTTTTTTAGTAATTGCTTGGCAATCTGGGACACTATAAAGTGTTGATTTGACACTTTTACCCGCAACTGGAAAAGCGGCATCAAGCGGCAAATAATCTTCCCATGGTAATGCTTTTGTTTGTTCAAATAATTCATCAAATGTTGTTGCTTTAAACGTTCCAATAATAATCTTCACACGATCGGCTACACGTAACCATAAATTGGCTTTCGCGATTGTATGCTCATCCCCTGAAAAATAAACCTTCCCGTTCTCAACCTTATGTTCAATACCTAAATGACGCATTTCTTGCCCAACTACAGCTTCTAAACCCGATGCTGCTGTGGCAACTAACTGATATTTTTTCGACATGTATTTTCCCACTTTCTTCTCTTTTATCTCTATTTTAACCCGTCACAGATAAAAATCCACTTCGGTCTCAACACAATATAAAAGTCCTTCACATGGATACGCGAAGGACTATGTCCAAACTAGGTTCGGGCGTGATATTTGAATGCCAGTTACTACTGACGTTTTTGTTAATTAAAAACCTGATGTAGTATTCTATAAGCCATGTTTTGTACTCCTATACCGCCAGGTTTAACGGATACAAGAGCGATAACCATCTGTCTACGAACTATTCGCCTCTGTTCTACGTTGTTATTCCGTGAACAAAGTGCCCCTACCAAAATTTGGGTTGCTCGCTTGTGGGGTTTACCTCGTTCCACTCTCTTTGTTTCCAAAAAGACTACGTCACTGTGGCACTTTCAGAGCTAACACCATATCAAAGACTTAGGTGTGTCACTCGCCATCACCGCCTAAGCGGGCCTCGGCTTATTTTTTCACCGAGCACAAACACTACGGACATTTCAGTACCGTGCGAGCATGGACTTTCCTCTGAAACATTGCTATTCCAGCGATTACCCGAATACTACATCCTTAATTATAAAACTACTGTGCGAAATTGCAAGGTTTATTTGTATTAATCGTTCATTTTGCTGCCAAAAACATGACGTTCTAAATTAGACAATCGTTTTAAAATATCATAATTAGTTGTTCCTTGTTGTTCTGGAGCCTCAACAGTTTCTTTAACAACAGGAGTTTCAGTACTCAAGCGTTGTTCTAAACGAGATATAGAGGCTTTTAATTGTTTGATTTCATCATTATAAGTATTATAATCTTTGATGACCAAATCTAAAAATTGATCTACTTCTTCTGCAGAGTAACCGCGCATACCGGTTTTGAATTCTTTGTCTAAAATTTCTTGAGATGTTAAGTTGAATTTTTCTACTGGCATATCATAACCACCTTTATCATTTTATTAAACACATTTTATTAATATCGATATTTTTATATTTCTCTAAATTAACGTCTATATGCTTATCATAACTCTATTTTTCCAAAAATCAACGACGATGTCAATGTTTTGCCCTTAATTCAATCAATAAACCCATCACCTGACGCAATATCTTGTAGTTGAAAAAAATCAACTTGGTCAATAATATAATCGGTTGTTTCTGCATATTTTGCCATCAATTTCAAAATAAATTTTGGTCCACCTTCTTGTTCTTCATCATAAATGACTAAAGCACCATCCGTGTTTTTGATAAGAAAAACATCTTTATCACGAAATTGTTGTGGTGACTCATACGGTGAATGAGAGACACTATTCGTATAGTCTGCTGCATTAATCAGGGTTGAGTATGCTAATTTATTGGTTTCGTTCCATTTACTGTCTTGTTCAATGAAAGGTGCTATTATCGCCAATTGTAACTCCGGGTACTCTTTTTTCAGTTCAATGACCACTTGTCCAGCCCATAGTTCAATGCCCAGTTGTCCTGAAATAATGACCCACTCTAACCCTTCATCAATATACTGTTCAAGACGCTGTTGGATTACTTTTTTGATAATCGTTACACTAGGGTCGTTATCTTTAAATATACCCAATTCAAACGATTTATATCCTGTGATAGCCACTCGTTTCACAATAATTCACCACCAGTAAGTCCTTCTAAAAAGCGTTCTTGTGTATATGTCACCGCATAAATATGACGATTATACTGTGTTTCATTCACTTTAGGAGCAAAACAACTCACAGCTAATCTTTTTAAATTGTCACCCGCTGTAATGATCTGTGCGTCTGACATATACTTTACTGGTGTTTTTTGAATATAACCAACACCTTCTTTTTTATAAATTTCAGCTATTTCTGACATACGATTTACAAATGGTTCAATATCCGTTCTAAAATCGAACGTCTCGCCATTTTCTGCTCGTTTTTTGATAGCTTCAACCTCTTTTATACCATCTAAAACAGCTTGTATTTGTTTTTCTATCATTTTCATCAAAACCCCTTTATAACTTATCTCACTTTATTTTATAATAACTTTCTTCTATAATATCATTACTCGTCTTACAATGTAGTTATGCATGCTAAAATTATACGATTTATTCTAAATTTAGGGTTAAATCTCTCTTTTTTACTTTTTTTTTGGTACAATAGATGATATTGCTATTAAATTAAGATGGGGAGGTTTGTGTATGACAATCAATTATTCAAACGGGAAAAAATACACACCCTTAACTACTACCCCAAAAAAATTAACAAGCTTAAAAAAAATGAGCCATTCAAAGCGTGGGATGAGCTTAGAAGATGACCTTAACGACAGCAATCGTTATTATTTAGCTCACAACATAGCGGTAGTACATAAAAAACCTACTCCTATTAAAATTGTGAAAGTTAAATATCCTAGTCGTTCACAAGCATTGATTACGGAGGCCTATTTTTCACAAGCGTCTACTACGGACTACAACGGTGTCTTTAAAGGAAAGTATATTGATTTCGAAGCCAAAGAAACCACAAGTAGCACTGCTTTCCCACTGAAAAATATCCATGAGCATCAATTAAAACACATGCTTCAAGTCCATGAACAGTCCGGCATCGCCTTTGTTATTATCCGCTTCACAAACTTATCATCAACCTATCTATTAGATATCAAACAACTACATTACTATTGGCAGCGGATGCTTAACGATGGTCGGAAATCAATTGCACTTAAAGAAATAGAAGCAACTGGGCATCCAATTATTTTAGGCTACCACCCAAGAGTAGATTACATTCAAGTGATTAAAAACGTCTATCACTTGTAAACAGAGAGGAATTTTTTAAATGTCGGACCAAACACAAACACGGGTTCAAAAGAATCAAAGCAACAAAAAACAACCCGCTAAAAAGAAACAACAAAAACAAAATAAACAACAAAGCATTCTATGGAGAGCAATAAAATGGTTGGTCTTCACGATGTTAGCACTGATGATTGTAGGTATCACCGCTGGCCTCATTGTTTTCAAAACATATGCTGATACTGCACCAAAAAT
>NZ_JAFYUW010000085.1:0-25686 GCF_017549435.1 Brochothrix sp. | reverse complement strand
TTCAATCCAGTTGTTTTCAAACGCATTGCGTGCAAATTCTGCCATTTTTGGACTGAACTTGGCAAAGTGTTCTTCAATAAATTCAGCGCCTTCTTGGAATGTCAGTGTTGTTTGAGTGTCAGTTAAAGTTAAGGGTGCTTCTACATCAACCCAACCCAGTTTATCAAGGTTAAGCATTTTCGCTTTACGCTCTAGAAAGGCTAAAACAGGTGCTTTGTTATTTGAAACAACATCCCAAATGCTATTTAAAGTTGCTTCTTCTAAACGATTGAGGCGCAATGACTCATCAAGGATATCCCACTCACGCGCTTGATATTTTGCTAATCGGAAGCCAATTAAGTGGTTTAAGGTATCAGCAAATAACGCGCCTTTTTCTTGCCACGTTTGTTCCCAAACTTTAAAGGCGTTGTGGCGAACATCATAGTTAGCTGAGTTCAAAAGGTTGTCAGTCTGACCTGCTGATAACGAAACAGCCTCACCTTGCTCATTAACAACATCAAAACGCATAGAATGAACAAGCGTATCATAATGCGCTGACCAGCCAGCATACCCATCAACACTTAAATTATTGATAAGTGTCTCTTCTTTATCAGAGAGCAGGAAGGTTTGGTTCGTGCGTAACTCATCTAATACAAAAGCAATTTCTTTTAAAGCATCAGTTTCTAACCATTGTTGCCAATGTTCATCAGATAATAAGGTTGTTTTCTTTGAAAGTTCATTAGAAGCATTTTGTAGGGTTGCATTTAATGAACCCAAACGGTTGAGCAGTGTGTCGCTATACGTATCACTAGCATCAGCAGCTGAGAAACACTCCACAAATGAACCCATTTGGAAAGTGGCCATTCCTAAATTCGCATAACTGGATGTTAACTCAGTAAAGACGGTGTAATCTTGACCATCCCACTCTGAGACTGCTGTAGTAAAAGCAGCCAATTCTTTGCTTGTTTGTTCTAATTTAGCTTGAAGCTCAGCTGAATGTGAGCCACCTTTGAAAAATGAATCAATATCCCAAGATAGCGAATAATTTTTTTTCGACATGGATAATACATCTCCCTTATAGTTAATAGTAGAAGTAGCAGAAGTTCCAAAGTGGATTTTTAAGCAACTTGCAAAGATTCGTTAGAAAGATAACAAACCTCTTAAGAAGGTGTTTTTCCAATAAGGACAATAACTTCCTATTGAATTATACACTTAGTTTTTGTTAAATTCAAAATATTGGGACAAGAGAAATATTTTGTGCAAGGTAGCGTGTTTGTTAATAGGTCACTATAATTAATTAAAACGTTCAGCTAATTGATTGTGGTTTATCCAACAGGAACTTCTAAAGTTTATGCGACAAACACCATTTTTTCAGTTATAATGTATAAGAATGAGAAAAAGCGAGGTGCCTGAAATTTTGTTGAAAATGTTTTTACCCAATCGAATGGTTACATCACCGTATGTAATCACGCCGGAACAACTACAGCGAAATGGAATTAAAGTCGTGTTTACGGATCTTGATAACACACTAATTGCATGGGATGATGAAGCGGCGCCTGAACAATTACACAATTGGATTAAAGAATTGAAAACAGCTGGAATCGAGCTGACAATTGTTTCTAATAATAATGAAGAACGTGTGAGCAAATTTGCGGAAGAGGTTGGCGTTCCGTTTGTTTATCGTGCAAAAAAACCATTGAACTCCGGTTTTAAACGAGCAATGCGTATCTATGCAGTTCGTCGTGACGAAGTAGCAATGATAGGAGATCAGCTTTTGACGGATATTCTCGGTGGTAACCGTGCCCGTTTATTTACGATTTTAGTTCAGCCAGTTAAGCAAAGTGATGCTTGGAACACTAAAATTAATCGTCAGATTGAAAAGTTGATTGTGTCATTATTAAAACGAAAGAATCCATTAAAATGGGAGGATACACTATAAATGGAAAATGAAGAATTACATTGTATTGGTTGCGGGGCAATCATTCAATCAGAAGATCCAAACGCGCTAGGCTATGCTCCGGCTTCAAGCCTAGGAAGAGAACAAGTTATTTGTAAACGTTGTTACCGCTTGAAACACTATAACGAGGTTCAAGATGTATCTTTAACAGATGATGATTTCTTGCGTATTTTGAACGGACTAGGAGCTAAAAAAGGTTTAATTGTTATGATAGTTGACATCTTTGACTTTGATGGTAGCTGGTTACCTGGGTTACAACGTTTTGTTGGAAATAACCCGATCCTTTTATTGGGAAATAAAGTTGACTTACTGCCACATTCGCTTAAACGTCCTCCACTAATGAACTGGATGCGTGGTCGCGCAAAAGAGTTAGGTATGAAACCTGTTGCAGTTGATTTAATCAGCTCGTTAAGAGATGGTGAAATTAGTCCTGTGTTAGAATTGATTGAAAAACACCGTAATGGTGGGGATGTTTATGTTGTCGGTTGTACCAATGTTGGGAAATCAACATTTATCAATCGTATTATCCACGATGTGAGTGGTGAAAAAGACATTATTACAACGTCTCATTTCCCAGGCACAACACTTGATACGATTGAAATTCCGTTAGATGACGGCAGCATGTTAGTTGATACACCAGGAATTATAAATCATCATCAAATGGCACATGTTGTCACAAGTAAAACATTAAAAGCAATCACACCGAAAAAAGAAATCAAACCAGTTAGCTATCAATTGAATGAGGAACAAACACTCTTCTTTGGTGGGCTTGCAAGATTAGATTATATTTCAGGTGGTAGACGCTCACTTACATGTTACTTGCCAAATAGCATTAAAATCCATCGTACCAAATTAGAAAAAGCAGATGAGCTTTATGCAAATCATTTAGGTGAGTTATTACAACCGCCATTTGCTGAGGATGTTGCTGATTTCCCTAAACTAGTGGGGCAAGATTTTCATGCGAAAGCGAAAATGGACATTGTTTTTTCTGGACTTGGCTGGGTAACAGTAGAAGAAGGTGCTCATATTAAAGCTTGGGTTCCTGAAAATGTGAATGTTACAATTCGTAAATCAATCATGTAACAAAAGGACGGTGATGGATCGATGAAAAAAACATATGCGGTAATTGGTTATCCAGTTTCTCATAGTATCTCTCCAGCAATTCATCAGCAAGCGTTAAATGCATTGGAAATTGATGCGAGTTATGTACCATTTGAAATTACTTGTGCGAATCAAGCAGCTGCTTTTAGTGGTTTGAAAGCTTTAGGTATAGATGGGTTTAATATAACAGCACCTTATAAAGAAGCGATTATTCCATACTTGGATGAATTAGCAGATAGTGCAAAGTTAGCGCAAGCGGTAAATACTGTTAAGAAAACTGACACAGGCTACGTGGGTTACAATACTGACGGCGATGGTTTTATTGCCAGCCTGAAAGAAGATTTTAAAGCTTTAACACTGGAAACTCGCTTCTTGATTATCGGTGCAGGTGGCGCTGCAAAAGGGATATTAGAGGCTATGAAAGCGCAAGGTTACAACAATATCACCATCACTAACCGTACACTTGCAACAGCTGAAAATTTAGCGGAGCTTTTAAATTGCCAGTCAATGGACTTAGAAACGGCGCAAGCAAACTTAGCAGATTTTGACTGTATTGTACAAACAACATCAGTAGGAATGGATGCAAGTAGTGAGGCGTTACCAATTGAACTGACAGGTTTAAGAGCAGATACGTTCGTCAGTGATTTAATATATAATCCGCAAGAAACTGCTTTTTTGAAAGCAGCAGGAAGCAATCCTAAACAAAATGGTTTAGGAATGTTAATTTATCAAGCCGCATTGGCATTTGAAATCTGGACAGGTAAATGGCCTGATATTGATTTGATGTACAATGCTGCAAATGAGAAAGGGTTTAAAAAATGCTAAAAGGTAAACAAACACGTTATTTAAGAAGTCAAGCACACCATATCTCACCAATTTTCCAAATTGGTAAAGGTGGAATTAATGAAAATATGATTCGTCAAATTAAAGAGGCTTTAGAAGTTCGTGAGCTAATCAAAGTGAGCGTTCTCCAAAACAGTGATGAAATTCCAGCTGAAGTAGGTTTGGCGATTGCTAAGAAAACAAAAGCGCAATTAGTCCAAGTAATTGGTAAAACAATTGTTCTTTACCGTCCATCAAAAAACGATCCTAAAATTCAACTCCCATCATAAAATAATCGGGGTGTAACAATGACAAAACGTATTGCTATACTAGGTGGAACATTTAATCCACCTCACTTAGGACACTTATATATTGCAGAACAAGTTTTCGAAATGTTAAACTTGGATGAAATAAGATTTATGCCTAATGCTGTCCCGCCTCATAAAAAGGTGACTGAGGGTATTAGTGATGAAAACCGTGTTGAGCTTGTTCGTAAAGCAATTGAAGGTAATTCACATTTTAAAATGGAATTATATGAAATTGAAAAAGGTGGCGCATCATACACCTACGATACAATGTTAGAATTGACTAAGCGAGAGCCAAATACGGAATTTTATTTTATCATCGGAGCTGATATGGTTGAATTTTTACCGAAATGGTATAAAATAGACCGTCTAATGGAGTTAGTGACCTTTATCGGTGTGACAAGAAGTGGTTTTCAATTGAACACTGATTATCCGATAAAAAAATTAGAATTGCCCTTGTTTGATGTCTCTTCATCAGGCATCAGGGCTCAAATAAAGGCGGATAAATCAGTGCGCTATATGGTGCCAGACAATGTTTATTACGCTATAAAGGAGTGCCGATTTTATGAATCGTGAAGAAGCTTTAGAGTTGGTTAAACCACATTTAACGGAACAGCGCTATATCCATACATTAGGCGTGGAAAAAACAGCAATTGAATTAGCGAGACAGTATGGTGTCGATCCTGAAAAAGCTAGTTTAGCGGCAATTTTTCATGACTATGCTAAAGTTCGCGACATCGATGAGATGCGTCATATTATTATAAAAGAAGATTTAGATCAAAGTTTATTACAATATCATCCTAACCTCTGGCATGCACCAGTTGGAGCAGTGTTAGTTAATAAGGAAATGGGCATTGATGATCCTGAAATTTTAGGTGCAATCACTTTCCATACGACAGGTCAACGTAATATGTCACCACTTGAAAAAGTTATTTTTGTGGCAGACTACATTGAGCCAAATCGTGAATTTCCAGGTGTAGAAGAAGCGCGTGAGCTAGCAAAAAAATCGTTGGATGAAGCCGTTCGTTTTGAATTATCACAAACGATGATTTATCTTATCCAAAGACAACAAACGATTTTTCCTGATACGTTCGAAGCGTATAATATGATTACAAAACAGTTAAAAGAAGAAGGAGAGCGAAATTTTGATAAATAGTAAAGAGGTATTAATGCTTGCAGCTAAAGCAAGTGACGATAAACGTGCAGAAGATATTATGGCGCTTGATATGACAGAGTTAAGCTCGATGGCAGATTATATTTTAATCGCTCATGGTAACTCTGAGAAACAAGTACAAGCTATTGCAAATGAAATTAAAGATAAAGCAAGTAAACAAGGTATTACAATCGAACGTATGGAAGGTTTATCTGCAGCGCGTTGGATCTTAGTTGATTTAGGCGATGTTGTTGTACATGTTTTCCATCACGAAGATCGTGCTTACTATAATTTAGAAAAACTATGGGGTGACGCACCACTTGTTGACGTTACTGCTGCGTTTGAATAAATGAAAGAAAACTACGATACGTTTCCACTTGTTTATGATGATTTGATGGATAAATCACTCTATGAAAAGTGGGTGGATTTTGTAGTACGCCATACACAATCGCAATCAACTTTGTTGGACTTGGGTTGTGGTACTGGAGAATTCGCTTTACGTTTAGCTGAAAAGTATGATGTTTCAGGACTTGATCTTGCAGCAAATATGTTGGTTTTAGCACAGGATAAATTTGAAGAAGCATCTTTAACGATTCCTTTGTTTGAAGCTAACATGCTTGATTTTGATTTAGGTCAATCGTTTGAAACGATTACATGTTTAAGTGATTCACTGAACTACATGACTGATGAAGCGAGTGTAAGTAAAGTATTTGAACGTGTACAGCAACACTTAACAGAGACAGGAACATTCATTTTTGATGTTCATAGTATCTATAAAGTAGATGTGCTATTTGATAATTATGTGTTTGCTGATAATGATGATGATGTCTCATTTATTTGGCGCTCATACAAAGGCGAAGAAGCGCATACTGTAGAACATGATTTATCATTCTTCCTCTATGACGAAGAAATGGATATGTACACGCGTCGTGATGAGTTACATTGCGAACGTACATATTCAATTGAGACTTATGAAAAGCTATTACTAGCAGCAGGTTTCTCTAAAGTGGGTGTTTATGCCGACTTTACTGATGAGGCTCCGTCTGAAACGTCAGAACGCTTGTTTTTTGTCTGTCAAAAATAATCGAAAAAGATTCTAAGATAGTATAAATCTTAGAGTCTTTTTTTGTGCAAATTAATAATTATGTATAAGATTTTCCCTGTTTTAAATAGCTATTTAACATGAAAGGTATCTAAAAATAAAGATTAAATCGATACTGGCATCTATCAATAAAAAGGAAGGTTGATAGATAAGAGCGAAAAGTTAAACAGGAAGAGGTGGGTACCATGAGAAAGATAAAAACATTTTATCAAGAATATCGATTAATATCTTATGTTGTGATAGGCGTTTTTATAACGGGGATATTAATCTTTTTGTTACCACAGGTAAAGGTAGAAGAAACGCCGCAAGTGAATGCGGTACAAACAGAGCCTATTAAAGAGAAAAAAACCGATGCAGAAGTAACACATTTTACAGTTGATGTAAAAGGGGCAGTAGGAAAACCTGATGTGTATGAAATAGCAATTGATGCACGCGTTAAAGATGTTATCCATTTAGCAGGAGGTGTGACCAAAAAGGCGGATACTAGCCAGTTGAATTTAGCACAAAAGGTCGTAGATCAAATGGTCGTTAACGTGCCTTTTGAAGGTGATTTACCATCTGATCAAGTAGATGAAACAGATGCTGCACCAGTCAAAATCAACATTAATCAGGCGAAAGTAACTGATTTTGAAGGCGTTCCCGGAATTGGAGCTGTAAAAGCAGCGACAATTATTAGTTATCGTGAAGAAAATGGTTTGTTTGAAAATATCGAGGCACTGACTAATGTAACTGGCATAGGTGACAAAACAGTTGAGCGCTTAAAGGATTACCTTGATGTATAACGCTTTTTATTGAAAAGAGATTGACGGGTAGTAAGTTGTGTGATTATACTGATAATAAGAAGATAAACAGAGGAGCGACATTTAATGGAGAGAATATCATGGAATCAATACTTTATGGCACAGAGTCACTTGCTAGCGTCACGTAGCACGTGTCATCGTTTAATGGTGGGAGCAACAATTGTTCGCGATAATCGTATCATTGCAGGTGGATATAATGGCTCTGTAGCACGAGAGGCCCACTGTATTGATGGTGAGTGTTTAATGGATCACGGGCATTGTATCCGAACAGTTCATGCTGAAATGAATGCGATTTTACAATGTGCTAAATTTGGTGCATCTACTGAGCAAGCTGAACTGTATGTGACACACTATCCGTGTGTTAATTGTAGTAAGGCCATTATACAAGCGGGTATAAAAAAAGTGCACTTTGCTCAGGATTATCATAATCACCCCTATGCTCAGCAGCTATTTAAACAAGCACAAGTAGAAACTGTTCATGTGCCTTTAGATCCTGTTTATTCTCAACATTTCGCTGTCGAATTAAAGAAAGATGTGCTTGCTGCACTCTCACAATTACCTGAAACAACAGAAAATGTAACGTTGATTAAAGCGGTGAAAAAACAGCTTTAAAACGGAGGTGATGTTATGGCACGCCATCTGTTAGTGATAAGTTGTATGATGTTATTTATTGCTGTAGCGATGGAAAAAGAAGCCTTTAGCTTTGTTATTATTGTGCTCATAATATGTTGCTTATTAAGTTGGAAATATAAACAGCTTTTATATTTTTTACCGATGTTATTGTTGCTGATGATTATTTATCAGTCCAGCGCTGAACAGAGTTTTCGCAAAAGCGCACCTGATTTTTTAAAGTCTTTTAAGATTAGTGCTGAACCGCTGATTGATGGTGATCGTTTCCAAGCGATAGTTACACAAGGAAAACAAACAAGTAAAATGAGTTATGTGATGAATACAGAAAACGAAAAGGATGCGTTAAGGCATATAAAACCTGGCGATAATTTACAGATTAGTGGTGAAACACGTAGCCCTAATCGTGCAAAAAATCCTCATCAATTTGATGAACGGTTGTATTTAAAGTACCAGCATATCCACCATGTTATTACGGCTGTTTCGATTGAAAAACTAGCAGACAGCAAACCCTCGTGGCATACAAAAATTCTACAGCTACGCCATTATTTATTGGCCGTAGTAACAGAAAAAGCACCATCTAAAGTAGGTTCTTATACAAGAGCGCTGATTTTTGGTGAACGAGATAGTCTTGAAGAGGAGACTGTTGAAGCCTATCGATCATTAGGTGTCATACATCTTTTAGCGATTTCTGGTCTACATGTACACCTCATCGGGGCGAGTTTGTTTATGATAGCGCTTTATTCAGGTGATACAAGACGTTTAAGTGCAAGTCTTGCTATTGTCTTCTTATTGTTCTATCTCGTGTTAGCAGGTGCTAATGCGCCAGTTGTGAGAGCAGTAAGCATGATGTGTTTGCTCTTTTTAAATGAGATCATCCCTTCGAAGATATCCACGTTCACTGCTTTGATTATAAGTTTCAATTTGCAAATCCTCCTCGATCATTATCAACTCTTTTCTATAGGCTTCCAACTGTCGTATGCCGTCTGTTTAGGATTGGTTTTAAGTCGGAATATTATCCGCCAATCTCAAAGTAGAGTAGTTGAAGGACTGAAAATATCAATTATTGCGACGTTAATGTCTCTTCCTTTAATTAGTTACCATTTTTTTGAAATTTCACTTGCAAGTATTTGGAGCAATTTAATTTTTGTACCCCTCTATACACTATTCATCATTCCTGCATGTTTGGGAACAGCCCTTATTTTACCACTTTTTGAAATACCCACCCCGCTTTTAACACTGTTTGAAAAAGTGTTGAGTTTGAGTGAAACGTTTGCGATCAAATTAAATGAGTTACCGTTTAACACATACATTACTGGACGAGCCCCATTAGTTAGCTATCTTATAATAGTTGTACTTTTATGGAGTTTTTTTATAGCCTGGGAGCGGAAGTGTTATTTAAAGACATTGACTTTACTGTTGATTATAACAATCCTGAGTTTGCCAATCCAAACACAATGGAGCAATAAAGGCAGGGTCGTTATGATTGATGTGGGTCAAGGCGATAGCCTTTTTATACAGCTACCAAATAATAAAGGTAATATGTTAATCGATACAGGCGGACAATTTGATTGGCAGCCACGGGAGGAATGGCAGAAACGTAAACGTGTCTATACCATAGGGAAAAACGTCCTAAACCCTACACTTAAAGCATTAGGTGTTAGTCGAATTGATCAAGTTATCCTTACGCATAGTGACTTCGATCACATGGGGGCGTTGGTGGAATTAGCTGAAGAGATCAAGCTTGGTGAAATTATAATCGGACGTGGTAGTGCCAGTGACAAGTTATTAGCAACAATGTTAACAAAATTGAAAGCTATTCCTCAACGAGAAGTTGTTGAAGGCGATGAATTAGTGTTGGGGAAGATTAGGTTCACTGTTTTAAATCCACAAGCGGAAGGCGGTATAGGTGAAAATCGCGATTCTGTAGTATTGCATGCGGTTATTGCTGGAAAAAGTTGGTTGTTTACTGGTGATATGGAAAAAGAGCAAGAACAGCGTATCATGAAGGAATACCCTAAATTAGGCCTCGATTATTTAATGGTAGCTCACCATGGGAGTAAACATTCGACAGATGCCACTTTTGTTGAAAACATGCAGCCAAAAGAGGCATGGATTTCTGTAGCCGAAAAATCAAGATATGGACATCCTCATCCCGAGGTTTTAGAAATTTTAGCAAATAATAATGTTCGTATTCGTAGTACGGCATTAGAGGGTGCTCTTATTTATCATTTCGATTATTAAAAATAACAGAGTAGGGAATTCATCCTTAAAAAGAGAAAGCAGTTCGATAATAATGCCATTTTCAGTTATAATAAAGAGGTGAGAATATATTGGTAAAGAGTTGGGGATGAAAAGATGATCAAAGAATGGCAAACGATTGAACGTGGAGAGTTTTCTCCTGTTTATTTAATCATTGGAACAGAGGCGTATATTATTCAGGAAACGCTGAAACGTATCGAAGAAAATGCGCTGATTGCAGACGAAGCTGAGTTTAATTATGCGAATTTCGATTTAACTGAAACATCGATTGAAGTAGCGATTGGCGAAGCTGAATCCGTTCCTTTTTGGGGGGATCGTAAAGTTGTAATCCTTCAACGCCCCACTTTTTTAACTTCTGAAAAAGATAAGGTGGATCATCAAATAAAGGGTTTTGAAAATTATTTGAATGAACCTGTACCGTTTACAATTCTTGTTATTGTGGCGGGTGTAGATAAGTTGGATGCACGGAAAAAAATAAGTAAATTAGTGCAAAAAAATGCTGTTGTTATCGATGCAACTGCACCCAACGAACAAAGTTTATTACGCTGGTTATCTGAAAGAGCGACCGCTTTAAATATGGATTATGAACCGGCAGCAATGCAAGAGTTAATGGTATTAACTAATTTCCAACTATCTGTAGCCATTCAAGAATTAGAAAAAATAGCGTTGTTTGTAAATGGTGGTTTGATGACTGTTCAAATTGTAGAAGATATGGTTGTAAGATCGTTGGAACAAAATGTTTTTCAATTGACTGAAAAAGTGGTTAATAAAGAGACAGGTAAGGCCTTGCGTATCTATCAAGATTTAATTAAACAAAAAGAAGAGCCGATTAAGATATTGGCATTATTGATTAGCCAATTTCGTTTGATGAACCAAGTTAAAATTATGAAGAAAAAAGGATACAGTGATCCAGAAATGGCACGCACGTTAAAAGTCCATCCTTATCGAGCGAAGTTAGCAGCACAATCTGTCCGTAATATTGAATTGATACATTTACAAACAGCATTAGCGGCGTTGGCAAAAGCTGACTTTGAATTAAAGACAGGTAGAGGATTACCAGGCCAAAAAGTTGAGTGGTTTATTTTCAATTGGCATGCCTAACAACAAACAAAAAAGTAACGTCTCTGAGAAATTTTCTCGAAGACGTTACTTTTTAATTTACTTGAATACCAACAGTATCGACATTAAGATGGATTAAATTTGCTGTTGAATCAAAGTTTTTTAGATCAGCCATTAAAGCTGCAGTTTGTTCAGGCTGAGATAAGATTAAGACTGTGGGTCCTGCACCTGATAAACAGCAACCATAAGCATCGAAAGTTTTAACGCGTTCACGTAAAAGCTCTAATTGAGGCACGAGTGATTTACGATAATGCTCGTGGAAAAGATCCTGCGCCATCATTTCACCCATTTGTTTTAAATCACCTGACAATAAGCTCGATAACATCACATTGCTAATCGCACTTGCTTTAACCGCTGTGCCATAAGGTAATTCCTCAGGTAAAACACTGCGACTCAGCGTTGTTGCTAATTCAGTTTGTGGAATAAAGGCAACAATGTCACAGTTTGGAAAGTTATGACGTGTGTAGCGTGTCTCTTCACCGAGTTGAACAGCAATCACCAAACCGCCAAATACGGCAGGCGCAACATTATCCGGATGACCTTCAATGTTAGTCGCGATGCGCATTTTTTCTTCTGCGGAAAGCTTGAGCTCACCTAACTGATTGGCAAGTTCAATTCCCGCAACAATCGCAGCAGCGCTACTTCCCAATCCACGAGTGGATGGAATATCACAACGCATCACGAGATGTTGTGGTTGAATATGCGGTGCGAGTGCAAGTGCTGTTTCAATAATAAGATTAGAGGCATCTGTTGGGATACCGTCACCTAATTGATGCTCAATGAACCAAGTGTCTGCAGGGGTCACATCAAGTTCTAAATAAAGGGAAAGAGCCAAACCACAAGAGTCGAACCCAGGCCCTAAATTTGCTGTGGTAGCAGGCACCTTGATGCGCATCATTCTGCTGTTGCCACTGCTAAATGTTTGGCAATTTCATCATATGTATTGAGACGATGAATTGTAGCAGGGACTTTATTGATAGCTGAATCAGGATCTTTTAAGCCATTACCTGTAAAGACAGTCACGACTGTTTCACCCGGTTTGATTTGACCACTCTTCACATGCTTAATGACACCAGCTAAAGAGGCAGCTGAGCCCGGTTCAATAAAGATACCATCCATACGAGCGACAGCTTGATAAGCAGCTAAAATTTCATCATCGCTAACAGCGTCAATAAAACCATTGGATTCATCACGAGCCGCTTCTGCAAAAGCCCAACTTGCCGGGTTTCCAATACGAATTGCTGTTGCAAATGTTTCAGGAGCAGCGATTGGCGCTCCTTGGACGATTGCTGCAGCGCCTTCTGCTTCAAAACCATGCATACGGGGAAGACCGCTTTGTTTCTTGTCATTAAATTCTTTAAAGCCTTTCCAATAAGCAGTGATATTACCAGCGTTTCCAACTGGAATTGCTAAAACATCAGGAGCTTTACCAAGTTGTTCAACAACTTCGAAAGCAGCTGTTTTTTGACCTTCGATACGATAAGGGTTAACAGAGTTAACAAGGGTTACCGCTTCTTTTTCAGCAATATCACGAACCATAGTAAGAGCGTCATCAAAGTTACCATCAATTGAAATAATATCAGCACCGTACATAACCGCTTGCGCAAGTTTTCCAAGTGCAACTTTACCCTCAGGAATAACGATGTATGCTTTTAAACCAGCACGTGTTGCATAAGCTGCAGCCGCAGCTGAAGTATTACCCGTAGAGGCACAAATAACTGCTTTGGCTCCATCTTCTTTTGCTTTAGCCACGGCCATCACCATTCCACGATCTTTAAACGAACCTGTGGGATTCACACCTTCTGTTTTAGCATACAATGTAATGCCTAATTTTTCTGATAGGTGAGGTAAGGGCACTAATGGTGTATTACCTTCATGTAATGATAATAAAGGTGTGTTCTCATTAACCGGTAAAAATTCTTTGTATTTTTTTAATAATCCCTCATACATAATTAATCCTCCACTCGATAATGTGAGTTAACCACAATACCACTCTCATTTTTTAAAGTCTCTAACGCAAGATGCAGGTTTTCACGACTTGTTTCGTGTGTAATGATAACGACAGTTGCTTGTTCATTTGATTCAGGTAATTGTAGGATACGGCTGAATCCAATTTTTTGTTCAGTGAAACGCTGTGTCATTTTTAAGAAAGTACCTGTTTCATCAGTCATCTTTAGACGAACAAAGTATTTTGCGAGGCAATCTTTGTCAGCCAATTTATTTGTTTCATGCACATAAGAACTAAAAGCATTCCCATTTGTGCCAAGTTTTGTATTTTTTGCAACAGTAATGATGTCGCTGACAACGCTTGAAGCCGTTGGTAATTCACCAGCACCAGGGCCATAATACATCGTTTCACCTGCAGCTTCACCTAACACAAATACAGCATTATTTTCATTGTGAACACCTGATAAAGGATGCGTTTTTGGAAGCAGGGTAGGTGTGACGCAAACATCTACAGCACCGTTGTGTTCTTCAGCGATCCCTAAAAGTTTAATTGTATAACCTAATTGATCGGCTAATTTGATTTCGTCCACTGTTAATTGACGAATCCCAGTTGTCGAAACATCATCTAGTGAAACATTCATACCGAAGCTTAAACGAGTTAAAATAACCATTTTACGTGCAGCATCAATCCCATCAACGTCATTAGTTGGGTCGCTTTCAGCAAAACCAAGTTCTTGTGCTTGTTTTAAAGCAGTTTCGTATGAAAGTCCTTCGCTGGTCATTTTAGTCAACATGAAGTTAGTGGTACCGTTAACGATCCCCATTACTTTTTTCAAATGATCTGACGCAAGGCCGTTAACAATTGTACGTAAAATTGGAATTCCGCCTGCAACACTTGCTTCATAAAAGAGGTCGCAATTATTTTCACGAGCAACTGTGATCAAGTGATCGCCGTGTAAAGCAATAAGATCTTTGTTTGCTGTTACAACATGTTTACCAGCGCGTAACGACTTAAGTACATAATCGTAAGCGATATCGATTGTGCCCATTACTTCGACGATGATTGAAATTGATGGATCACCAATTACATCATTTGCATTGTCAGTAACAGCAACATCAACGTCTTCATAACGTCGCGTTTTCGTGAGATCACGAACCAAAACCTTTGTTACTTTAATATCATAACCAGTAATCTGGCTAATCTTACTCTTATGTTCGTCTAAAATTCTCACGACGCCACTTCCGACAGTCCCGAATCCGAGAACACCTACATTCAATGATGACATAAAATACCTCCTTGTAATTTTCATTTCTATTAAATTTAGAATTGTTTGATTTATTAGAAAATTAATATTCTCAGTATAATAAAAATCCCACTATAAAGCAAGGTAAGATTATAGGACCTTGTAATATAATGGGATAATAAATTTTGGATAAAACAAAAGAGCCCTATACAACAGGCTCCCAAAGAGATTATTTAGCTAATTTTTTAGCAAGACGTGATTTACTACGGTCTGCTTTGTTTTTGTGAATCAAACCTTTTGAAACAGCACCATCAAGTTTAGAAACAGCTTGGCTATATAATTCACTTGTGTTATCAGCGTTAGCTACAACAGCAGCGTCGAATTTTCTAACAGCTGAACGAACAGCAGCACGTTGTGAAGATTTTAATTCATTACGAGTTTCTGTTTGTTTTACGCGTTTAATAGCGGATTTAATGTTAGGCATTTATGTCACCTCCGTTGAAATAATCATACTATGGCTCATCTAATTAGATAGCTCTAATTCCAACCATAAGACAGACTTAATTATATATGAAAATTGAAGGGATTGCAAACGTCTATTCTAAATTTATTTTTAAAAGGCTTTTTTTAATAGTAGAAAGAGCTTTAATACATAAATAACAAGGGATTTGCCAAACAATTGTAGCTACTATATAATAAAGTTAGATAAATGCCTTCTTATAATGAAGCTGAAGTGAAACGCAAATAGAGATGAAATTGTATTGTCTGCTATATGAGTATTTATAAGAGTGTTTGCAAAGAGTGATAGGAGTGGACAAATTGGATTTAAACCAGATGAAAGCGCGTCAAAAAAATATACGTAATTTTTCAATCATTGCCCATATTGATCATGGTAAGTCAACATTGGCTGACCGTATCTTAGAAAAAACGAATGCACTGACGCACCGTGAGATGAAGCATCAATTGCTTGATTCCATGGATTTAGAGCGTGAACGTGGTATTACAATTAAATTGAATGCCGTACAACTTTCTTACAACGCTAAGAACGGTGAAACATATACGTTCCATTTAATAGATACACCAGGACATGTCGATTTCACATATGAAGTATCTCGAAGCTTAGCTGCCTGTGAAGGTGCTGTTCTTGTAGTTGATGCTGCTCAAGGGATTGAAGCACAAACATTAGCTAACGTTTATTTAGCATTAGATAATGATCTTGAAATTTTACCAGTTATTAATAAAATTGATTTACCCGCAGCTGACCCTGAACGTGTGCGTGGTGAAATTGAAGATGTAATTGGATTAGATGCAAGTGAAGCTGTCTTAGCGTCAGCAAAAGCTGGTATTGGTATCGAAGAAATTTTAGAACAAGTTGTTGAACATGTACCTGCTCCAACAGGGGACTTAGAAGCGCCGTTACAAGCGTTGATTTTTGACTCTGTTTACGATGCATACCGTGGTGTTATTACGAGTATTCGTGTCATGAGTGGTACAGTAAAAGCAGGCGATAAAATTTACATGATGCAAACAGGTAAATCATTTGAAGTAACTGAAGTAGGTGTATTTGACCCGAAAGTATCGCCACAAGATGTCTTGATGGCAGGTGATGTTGGTTACCTTACTGCAGCAATCAAGCAAGTAGCAGATACACAAGTAGGGGATACGATTACGCATGCAGAAAATCGTGCAGCTGAACCTTTACAAGGTTATCGTAAAATGAACCCGATGGTTTATTGTGGTCTTTACCCAATCGATTCGTCAGATTATGTTGATTTACGTGATGCACTTGAGAAACTTGAATTGAATGATTCAGCATTACAATATGAAGCTGAAACATCACAAGCACTAGGATTTGGTTTCCGTTGTGGTTTCTTGGGACTTCTACACATGGAAATTATTCAAGAACGTATTGAACGTGAATTTAATATCGACTTAATTACCACAGCACCAAGTGTTATCTATCATGCAACATTAACAGATGATACAGAAGTGGTGGTATCGAATCCATCAGAAATGCCAGACCCATCATTAATTGCTTATGTTGAAGAACCTTATGTTAATGCATCAATCATGGTACCAAATGAATATGTCGGTGCCGTTATGGAGTTAACGCAACGTAAGCGTGGTAATTTCATCACAATGGATTATATGGATGATATTCGTGTTAACGTTAAATATGAAATTCCACTATCTGAAATTGTTTACGATTTCTTTGACCAACTCAAATCGAACACGCGTGGTTATGCGTCATTAGATTATGAAATTATCGGATACCGTCAATCTAAACTAGTGAAGATGGATATCTTATTGAACAGCGAAAATGTCGATGCTTTAAGCTTTATTGTTCATCGTGATTTTGCTTACGATCGTGGAAAAGTGATTGTTGAACGTTTACAAAAACTCATTCCGCGTCAACAATTTGAAGTGCCAATTCAAGCGGCAATCGGTAATAAAGTGGTCGCACGTTCAACGATTAAAGCGTTGCGTAAAAACGTCTTGGCTAAGTGTTACGGTGGCGATATTTCTCGTAAACGTAAATTACTCGAAAAACAAAAAGCTGGTAAAAAACGTATGAAATCAGTTGGTTCTGTTGAAGTGCCTCAAGAGGCATTTATGGCAATCCTTAAAATTGATGAAGATACAAAAAAATAAAGGCTTATATCATTTAGAACAGTCACATGTGTGGCTGTTTTTTATTTTAAGTAACCATTATATAGAAGTGTGTTCATATAGAAAAACACATCGTTTTGTTTGCTATCTGAGCAATCAACCACTAAACTAAGAAACATAATAAGTTGTGATAGTGGGTGAAAAAATGATCATTAAGACAAAAAAATCAAAAAAGAAAAAGCGTCAAGACTTAATTATTACAGGGATAGTCTGCCTAGTATTTGTCGTGTTTTTAAGTATAATTATTGGGAAACTATCACAAGAAGAAGCGGCACCTGTAATTACAGAAGTTGACGAAGCAAAGATAACTGCCGAGAAAAAACAAACCTTTATAAAAAAAATATCACCAATAGCGAAAAAAAATCAAGAAGATAGTGGCTTGTTAGCGAGTGTGAGTATGGCCCAAGCTATTTTAGAGTCTGATTGGGGTACGAGCGATTTGGCTGTCGAAGGAAAAAATTTATTTGGTATCAAAGGTCAATATAAAAAACAATCGATCAAGTACCCAACACAAGAGTTTGAAAATGATGAATGGATCACGGTTGAAGCGGCATTTAGAAAATATTCTAGCTGGGAAGAATCGATGAACGATCATGTTAAGCTTTTTAAGGAAGGTACGACTTGGAATGCTAATCAGTATAAAGAGGTGCTGGTTGCAAAGGATTATAAAAAAGGCACAATGGCTTTACAAAAAGCAGGTTATGCGACAGATCCAGACTATGCGGACAAGCTAGTTTCAGTAATTGAAAAATATAAATTAATGGAGTATGATTAGCCTATGATTACTTGAAAATAGACTTTAGGAGCTGAGATATAATGGAAAAAATCACAGAGCGTTTAATTACTTATGCTAAAATCGATACTCAATCTGATGAGAATAGTACAACAACACCTTCAACACCCGGACAATGGGATTTGTTGCATCACCTTGAGAAAGAAATGAAAGAAGTGGGATTAACAGATGTCCATTTAGATGAGAATGGTTATTTAATGGGAACTGTACGTGGTGATTTAGATGTCGCAACAATCGGTTTTTTAGCACATGTTGATACGGCAACTGACTTTACAGGTAAAGATGTCAAACCACAAATACATGAAAACTACGATGGCAAAGATATTGTTTTGAACAAAGAACATAATATTGTAATGAGAACGGCTGATTTTCCAGAGTTGAGTGACTATAAAGGTCAAACATTAATCACAACTGATGGAACAACCTTGTTAGGCGCAGATGATAAAGCCGGTATTGCAGAAATTATGACCGCAATGGAATATTTAATTGCACATCCAGAAATTAAACACGGTGATATTCGCATCGCCTTTACACCTGATGAGGAAATTGGACGTGGACCTGAAAAATTTGATGTGGAACGATTTAATGCCGATTTTGCTTACACAATGGATGGTGGTCCTGTTGGAGAATTGGAATATGAATCATTTAATGCTGCAGGAGCAGTCATTACTTTCCAAGGAAATAGTGTTCATCCAGGTACCGCAAAAGGTAAAATGGTAAATGCAGGTGCACTGTTTGCAGAGTTTCATGCGTTGTTACCAGCCGATGAAGTACCAGAAAAAACAGAAGGTAAAGAAGGGTTCTTCCATCTGAGCAATATGAGCGGTAGCGTAGAAAGTGCCAAAGCCTCATATATTATTCGTGATTTTGATCGTGAAGCATTTGAAGAACGTAAACGAGTGTTAACTGCAGCGGTCAAACAATTGCAAGCTAAGTACGGTGAAAAAGTTATTACAATTGAAATGGCAGATCAATATTACAATATGCGTGAAAAAATAGAGCCTGTTATTGAAATTGTTGCCTTGGCACAAAAAGCCTATGATAAGTTAGGCATTACGCCACATATCATTCCGATTCGTGGTGGAACAGATGGCTCACAATTGTCTTATATGGGTTTACCGACACCGAACGTATTTGCAGGTGGTGAAAACATGCATGGTAAGTTTGAATATGTCGCAGAAGAATCAATGATCCAAGCGATGAAGGTCATCATTGAAATCGTTAAAGAACACGCAAATTAATAAAAAAGATAGAAGTGTTGTCATCATGGCAACTGCTTCTATCTTTTTAAAATAATCGAACTGAAAGAAATTACCCGAGTTAAACTAATAGATATCGTTCTTTTGAAAAAAACATGCTATAATTACAGGTGATATAAAATTAAAAGAGGTGAGACTTTGAAAAACATAAGCTTGATTAAAAATGAGGCGAGAGCAGCATTAAAAGGTCATTGGGGAATTGCGATTGGTGTTTTCTTATTGATGCTTGTGATCAATGGTGCATTGAACATGGTTGCTCCATTTGATGCTACAACAGAATCTACAGGAAATACGATTCTATCATTCATGAGTGTTTTGGTCACAATATTCGTAAGCATTCCTTTGACAACAGGATTTCAATGGTTTTATTTAAGTCTTTTTGACGGTGAATCATTGAGTGTTAAAAAAATGTTTTCAGCTTTTGGTAAAGGCTTTTACTTAAAAGTTATTTGGGCAAATATTTTAGTGGGTATCATGGTATTTATCTGGACTTTACCGGCAGTACTTATTGGTATATTAGTAGTTATTCTAGGCATGACTGAAGTGATGAGCTTATGGTTGCTCATTATTCCAATTATCTTACTTATCTTACCGATTATGAAAGCTTATAGTTACACGCAAACATTTTTCCTAATCAAAGATAATCCTACGCTTTCAGCTTGGGATGCAATTAAAACAAGTAAAGAAATTATGTCGGGGAAACGTATGAAACTTTTCCTCACAGAATTATCATTCATCGGTTGGATGATCTTACCATTAGTGATTGGTTTATACGGCGCATGGTTGATGTTCAGTGCTTTTATCTCAAATACTGGTACGTCAGCTGTTGGATTTGGTATTGGTATTTTGTTTATCGGACTCGCATTTTTCATCGGTATGATTGTCTGTATTTATTTAGCACCATACTACCAAACAACAGTGGCTTCATTTTATCGCATGCTTCAACCAAAAGAAGTTATTGTGGAAGAAGTCATCATAGAAAATGATTCATATGTTGAAGAAGTAAGTACTTTAGATAACAATACGGATGAAACGAACCGTTAGAATAATTTTCGGAAATTTGAGAGAGGCTTTTGCTTCTCTCTTTTTGTTTAGTAAGTGTATAAAAAACAACCGTCTGACATTTTTTGTCAGACGGTTGTTTTAGTTTTGATCTAGCTTTACTTAAACGGATAAAATTTGAAACCAAGCTTACCATCAATTTGGTCTTTATTAACAAATCCAATCATACGACTATCCGTGGAATTTTCGCGATTATCACCTAACACATAATAAGAATCTGCTGGGACAGTGACTTCGTTAATATCGTCAGTTACACCTTGAGTAGTAAAGGATTGTGTTGTTTTTTTACCATTAATATACAATTCATTATGACTCACTTTTACGGTATCACCAGGCATTCCTATAATTCGTTTGACAAAAATGCTACCAGAACCAATTTCGTCAAAGATGACAATATCAAATCGATCAATACTGGCTTGTTTATAGGCGATATGACGGTCACGGTCGTTTAAAGTAGGGTCCATTGAGTGACCATCAATCACAACAGGTGAAAAGAAAAAGACACGTGCAATAATAATAAGGATGATGACAGCTGCAACAAAAGCATATTCTCTAACTATTTTTTTCATAAAATCCTCCGATGTATAGATTGAAATTTAACTTCTTATCATTTTTTTAAGTCATTAATAGTCAATTTATCTTTTATAACTAATTGAAATAATGAAAAACGAGAGTTATTAGTGACATTATACCACGTCGCAATACTTTGGTCATATGATATTATGCGGAGAGTCATTGTTTTTATCAATTTCTAAATGTGCTAACAAGAGAGGCTGATTAAGCGCTCCGTTGAACAAAATATAGAAGTCACTTACTTCTTATTTTTTTTATTGCCTAACCATCCTTTACGATAGAGCCATAGAGCAACAAGACCAGTGAAAAAGAGTATCAACAAGAGTGAGTAAAGATAACCGTATTTTAAATAAAGTTCGGGCATTACACGGAAGTTCATCCCCCAAATTGCTCCAAATACAATAACAGGTGTGGTTAATACTGTGAACATAGTAAGAGCATTCATAATTTCATTGCCACGGTAGGAAGCAAATGTTGTACTTAAGTCTAACATTGATGAAAGTTGTTTTTCATATTGATTAAGCAAGTCTGTCGTTCGTTCAAAGCGTTTATTAAACGAGTGAATCGCATGTTTTTGCAAATGGTTGTTTGTGTATATTTCTTCTGTCGCTAGTTTGATTTCTTGTAGCGGTAACGTAAGGTGTCGCAATCGTAATAAATCTGAACGCCAATTAAATAATTGTTGTACCTGCTTTTGTTTAAACTTATCATAGTGTCGTTTTTCAGCAGTAACAACGCTACGTTCGAAATGATCTATTTCAGATAAAAGCGGATTTAGTGTTTTTGTTAATAGAAAATAAAGTGCTTCAATAGGTGTCTCAAAAGATTTTAATATGGCAACGGTTGTAGCTAAAGAATGCCCCGTTAAGTCAGGGATATTTAAATCAGTTAATAATAATTGATATTGGTCGACATAAAAATGAGCGAGCAGATTGGATTGTGAGGAAGTCTTTGTAATATAATGAAAAGAACCGATCATACAATTTTTTTCGGGTGCTATAAAATCATTCGTTACGTGTAAGTAATTTGTATCAGTTAACAAGGCACTTTCTTCTATAAAAGGCGTGTATTGGGGGAATACATTTGCGATTTTGCTAAAGTCAGATGGTTCATTGAGTAAGCAATAATGAAATTGCCAATTACCACAGGAGACGGTTTCAATAAAAGCTGGTTTCATACGTCAACTTCCTTCCAAAATATGATATAGTTACTATGTAAATGAAGTATACCAAGTCCATTAAAGGAGGTAACCATGGAAATATTAGAAAACTACATCAAACAGATGGTTGCCGATAAAATAATTCCTGGTGCAACATACGGTATTTATCAACAAGGAAAATGGGTTAATGCTCAAGTGGGCAGTTCGCAACTCCTTCCAACGGCATTAGTGTTACAAGAGAATGCCATTTACGATGTCGCATCACTTACTAAAGTATTGGTAACGACACCGTTATTATTGAAATTGTATGAACAAAAACAAATTGATATTTTAAAACCTGTGCACTATTATTTGCCGCGTTTTAAATACCTAGAAGTGACAGTTAAACAACTAACCACACATCAGTCAGGATTGGCAAAAAACATTCCTAACTATCCAATAAAAACAGCGACTGATGTAGAAAATTATATGTACGATATTCCACAAGATAATACTGCTGGAGATACAATCAATTATTCAGATGCCAATTTTCTGTTGCTAGGTGCAGTGATTGAAGCGGTGACCAAACAACCAATTGATAGACTTTTTAGCGAACAAATCACTAAACCACTGGCTATTGAAAATTTATTATTTAACCCTAAAAACAAAGCGAAATTAGAGTGTGTCCCAACTGAATTACATACACAGCGTGGACTAATTAAAGGGGATGTACATGATCATAAAGCATACTGTCTTGGCGGTATTGCGGCACATGCGGGTTTATTTGCGAATATTGAAGCGATTGAAAAGTTAATCAATCATTTAATGGGGTGGAATAGTCCAGAATTACTGACGGATGAAAGTCGAAAACTAATTCAAACAGTACAAGGAGAAGATCGTGTGAATAAGCGATCGATTGGATGGGATTTACGTTTTAATCAGGCACAACAACCCATCATGTACCATACAGGATTTACAGGAACGTTTATCTTAATTAATCCGATGAAAACTGAAGCGGTGATTGTTTTAACCAACCGTATTCACCCCAATAGAGAAAACCAACTATTTCTAACAGTACGGGATAAATTTATAGAAGCTTATTGTAAACGATAAAAAAGGGGCGATAATGATGAAAAAAGTAGCAACAATACAAGAATTCAACACAATCATTCAGACAGGTAAAACGATTGTTATGTTTAGTGCAGATTGGTGTGGTGACTGTGTTTATATCGAGCCGCAATTACCCGAAATTGAAGCGGATAACCCAACATTTAATTTTATTCATGTGGATCGTGACGAATTGCTTGAGCTTTGCCAAGACTTAGCTATTTTTGGTATTCCTAGTTTTGTAGCATTCGAAAACGGTAAAGAAACGGGCCGTTTTGTTAATAAAGAACGTAAAACGAAAGAAGAAATCAATCGTTTTGTAGCGTCTTTGAGCAGTCAGGAGCGTAGTGAATGAAACCAACTATCTTTACTGTAAAAGAATTATTAATTAATAAACTAAATAATCCTGACTATCGTTATACCTTTGATAAGGACTCAGGCACGTTACAAGTTAAAAATGATCGTGTGAAAAATGCTGTTACGATTCAATTGGCCGAACTCGTCAAACTCATAGAGCGTGATGGAGAATCTGCACTTGATAAGCAAGTGTATTATATTACCAGCAGTTTTGCGGCAGCGCAAAATACGAAACGTGTAGAAGATCATATGGACGATCTTTATCCCGTTATACGTTCAAGCTCATTCCCACTTGAAACAAAAGAAGGGGAGCCGTTTATTGTTACAGACCATACAGCAGAAACGCGAATTTATTACGTTTTAGATTTGGGCAATACCTACCGTTTATTAACTCAGAAAGATACAAGTGTGTTAGCGGTAGAAAAGATCAAAAGTCAGGCGTTAATCAACCTCAATACTAAAAAGATTCCATTAAAAGAAGATAATGTAGCAGGAAACCGTTTTTACTTTGTTAGAACCAATGATGGTTATGATGCGAGTCGTTTGCTCAATGAAAAATTCATGGAAAAAATGGAAAAAAACGCAAAAGGTCAGATCGTTGTAGCAGTACCACATCAGGATGTGTTATTATTAGTAGATGTAGTGAATGAAGCGGGTTATGATGTTATTGGGCACTTAACACTTGATTTTTATGCCTCAGGACCGGTGCCAATTACAACATTGGCATTTGAGTATTCAAAAGGTCATTTAACACCTGTATTCATTTTGGCTAAAAACAAACAAAAGGGGTTATAAAAATGATAGTAAATGTATTTTATAATGAAAAAGGAATTGGCGATGTATTGATCGTTCAAAAGAACGGTAAAAAAGCTGAAAAAACAATAACTGAATCTAACAATAATGTGACTGAAATTAAAAATGCCGATACGAATGAAGTAATTGGCTATAACTTATTTAAAGTGAAAGAAAAGACAGCGTTAAACGTGACAGATAAAGTAGAAGTCACAGACGAAACAATTGCAATTATTAACGAACAATTGAGTGCTGCCGGTTTTGAAACATTAAAAGATGTGGATACAAGTCCTAAATTTGTTGTCGGTTATGTAAAATCAAAGGCAGAACACAGTAACTCAGACCATCTTAGTGTATGCCAAGTTGATTTGGGTACACATGTTGAGCAAATTGTTTGTGGTGCACCAAACGTTGATGAAGGGCAATACGTTGTGGTAGCTAAAGTTGGCGCAGTAATGCCAAGCGGTTTAATCATTGAACCTTCTGCATTACGTGGTGAAAAAAGTAACGGTATGATCTGTGCAGCACGTGAATTAGCTATTCCTGATGCACCAACTGAAAAGGGCATTATGATTTTAGAAGGATCAGACTATAAAGCAGGTCAAGCATACGCAATCCTCTTTTAAGTTAAACAATGGCTCAGTGTAGCATTGAAGACTATAGTTTGGTAAAATTAACTATATAAGAAGAGAAACGAGGGTGATGCAGATGGCTGGTTGGTTTAAAAAAATGTTGAATTTAGACGAAGATGAAACAAGCTCACAGAAACAAAAGGTAGAAAGACCAATCGCTGATAGTAAAAAGGGACGGCGCACACCCGCACCAATTAAAAATAAACAAGCACCAGATTATAATGAAGGTCGTGTGCGAACTGTCACAATGGATTCTGCAAGTAAGACACCGCGCACCAATAGAAAACCAATTATAGAACAAGAAAAAGTGGTTGAAAAAGTTAAACCACCTACCAAAGAAGTGAATAAAGAAATTGAAACAACCTCAGACGAGATAAAGTGGCATTCTGCATCACGAGAATCTCATTTTAAGGCGAGAGATATTCCTTCGCCTGTCTTTGGATTTCAAAAAAGAAATATGAGCCAATTCTATCCCAAACGACAGGAGCTAGAAACACCTGTCTTTGACGATCATATAAAGCATGAGGAAAAACCTATTGAAAGTAATAACCCTGCACTAACAAGTGAGTCAGTAGAAGTATTGCATGATACTTTAGAAGTGGAGAACGTGGAATCGTTGGTTGAAACCAGCACTGAAGTTAACAGTGAAATAGGACCGATTGAAGAAACAAGCGAAACTGAAAATAGTGATGTAGCAGAAATTGTTAGCGATAAGCTTGATAAACGTACGGATGTCATTGAAAATAATAAAGCAGTTGAAGCAGTTGAAGCAGTTGAAGCAGTTGAAGCAGTTGAAGCAGTTGAAGCAGTTGAAGCAGTTGAAGCAGTTGAAGCAGTTGAAGCAGTTGAAGCAGTTGAAGCAGTTGAAGCAGTTGAAGCAGTTGA
>NZ_JAFYUW010000084.1:0-8767 GCF_017549435.1 Brochothrix sp. | reverse complement strand
GCTTATCAATTACTAGAAGAACATCAGCGGTTTACTGAATTGCCGACCGTTTGTGTGCAAAAGACAAAGGACGATAGTCAACGTTTTTCTGTCTTAACAATCAGTGATGAACAGCTTGTTACTTTTTTTAGTTTGTCAGTTGGAGACGCAGTCCAAATTTATACAGAAAATTCGAATGCTATTCTTTTGCGTTCTTTTTCTACCGATTCAAATTATCAGGGAAGAGGGTACGCCAAACAGTCATTGATGGCATTACCATTCTACCTTGAAAAGCACTTTCCGAACATTACTGAAATTATATTACTGGTTAATTGTCTGAACCATCCAGCAATCAAATTATATCAAGCGTGCGGTTTTAAAGATACAACGCAACGTATTAGGGGTATAAAAGGTGAGCAAATGGTTTATAGTCGTAAGATGGTACATAAAATTGAAGGAGGCAGCTAAACATGACAGAAAAATTCAAAGCACTTATCGTTGATAAGCAAGCAGATTCTTTTAAAGTAGGTATTGAGGAAATTACTTTTGCAGACTTACCAGTAGAAGATGTGCTTGTTAAGGTGGCCTATTCAAGCATTAATTATAAAGATGCCTTAGCAACGATTCCGAATGGTAATATTGTGAAAGAATATCCGTTTATTCCAGGTGTAGATATTGCTGGAACAGTCGTCTCATCAAAAAATGCCGCGTTTAAAGCAGGAGATGAAGTCATCGCATTGGGTTATGGAATTGGTGTTTCTCATTTCGGTGGTTACAGTGAATATGCCTCGTTACCTGCTGAATGGGTGATACCGTTACCGAAAGGGTTAACCATGAAAGAAGCGATGATTTATGGCACAGCTGGGTTTACTGCTGCACTATCGATTGATCGTTTAGAAGCTAACGGTTTGAAACCAGAACAAGGAGAAGTACTGGTTACAGGTGCAACAGGCGGCGTGGGAAGTATGGCAGTCGCTTTACTAGCAGATAAAGGTTACAATGTCGTCGCTAGTTCTGGTAAAGCACAACAAACAGCGTTCCTTCAAAAAATTGGAGCAAGCTCAGTCGTTTCGCGTGAAGCGGTTTATGATGGGAAGATAAAAGCCTTAGGCACACAAAAATGGGCGGGCGCAGTTGATACAGTTGGTGGAGAAGTATTAGCCTCGCTTTTGAGTCAAATCAAGTATGGTGGCAGTGTAGCAGCAAGTGGATTAACAGCAGGAACTGCCGTGCCAACGATGGTTTTCCCCTTCATTTTACGGGGGATTAATCTATTGGGAATTGATTCAGTTGAATTTCCAAGTACAGACCGTCGCGCTTTGTGGCAACGTTTAGCGACTGATTTAAAACCACAAAATTTGGAACAGTTGATTGATGAAGAAATTAGATTAGAAGATTTACCAACAGTATTGCCAACCTTATTAAAAGGGCAAGCAGTTGGACGGTACCTTGTGAAACTGTGAACATTTTAGGACAAATTGAAAGAGCGGTTGTAAAACGAAGTGATAACGACTAATATCAATGGTGTAACACTCTTCATACCTTATCTACAAATAAGCTTTAAAAAGGAGAGAACCATGAGAAAATTGTTAATGACGTCATTCGTTTATTGTTTATTAGGCCTGGCTTCAGGTGTGTATTATCGTGAGTTCACGAAGTACAATGATTTTACTGGGGATACGCAGTTAAGCGTTATCCATACACATTTACTAATGTTGGGAATGTTTATGTTTTTGATTGTTTTAGTATTGGAAAAAAACTTTCAAATTATGAGCAGCAAGAATTTTAAGTTGTTTTATTATCTTTATAATGCTGGTTTGATTGTGACAGTCACTTTGTTTGTGATTAAAGGCAGTATTACGGTTTTAGGTGGAACAACAGGGAGTGCTTTAGCTGGTATGGCAGGTTTAGGGCATATCTTGCTAACAGTGGGGCTCGTGTATTTATTTATTATTTTATTTGAGAAAATTAAAAAGTAATACTGAGTCATCTAGCCACGAATAAATTGGAAACAAGCATGTTGACGTTTTTGTCAGCGTGCTTTTTTATTTGTGGGTATTTATTAATTTTAATATAATTAGGATGTTGGATATCATATAATTGCAACGAGTCAATGTCTCACAACAAAAAAAGGAGTTGAATTTAGTGAAAGAAAGATTACAAGCGGCACTGGACTTACGTTATAAAAATAATGAAAAATCGAATGAAATGCTTGTGGAATTAGTGAAAAAATTTCCAACTGATTCAGTGATTAATTATCAATGTGCTTGGAGTTTTGACCTTCTAAGTAATGAGGTAGCAGCGATTCCTTTGTATGAAAAAGCAATCATGTTAGGTTTGAAGGCGGATGCATTAGAAGATGCGTTAATTGGTTTAGGAAGTTCTTATCGTTCGATCGGGAAATATGATAAAGCGTTGCTGACTTTTGAAACAGCAATCGAAAAATTTCCAACTAATTTAGTTTTTCAGACATTTAAGAGCATGACTCTTTATAATTTAAATGACAGCAAACAAGCTGTTGAGGAGCTACTGAAAATATTAGTGAAATCAACCAATGATGAACATATAAAAAAATACAGTAAAGCATTACTTAACTATGCTGCTGATTTAAATAAGATTGGATAAGTAGCTTGTGATAAAGCGGCACTATAAAAAAACGATTGAGAGAAACACAAGGTTGTGTTCTTACAATCGTTTTTTTTATTTTATGCTTTATGGATGAAGTAATAACTTACCAGTGCTTTGACGACTTTCTAAAAAGCGATGTGCATCAGCTCCATTTTCTAATGCAAAGACTGTGGGTTCAGGTGTTTTAATATGTCCTTCTAGTAACCAATTGAAAAGACGGTTGGCTCTTTCTTGACGAGCCGTTGGGGTCGTTAACACGTTCCACAAATCACCACCGGTTAATGTTTTGGATGTATCCATTAACATACGAGGGTCAATTGGTTCTGGATCACCACCTGCCATGCCATAAAAAACAACAGTTCCAGCAATACGAGTTGCCTCAAAACTAGACATTAAAGTAGCTCCGACAGATTCATAGACAACAGAAACCCCTTTATTCGCAGTGAAATCAAGTGTTTGAGCTACCCACTCATCCTTATAGAGGAAAACAGCGTCTGCACCGATGTTTGAAACTATCGCTGCTTTTTCTAGGGAAGAAGTTAAGCCAATAACAGTAGCGCCTTTCATTTTAGCAATTTGAACTAAATTCTGTCCAACACCGCCTGCTGCGGCATGAACTAACACAGTATCATTATTCTTTATACTATAGCTATCTTCTGTTAAATATTGAGCAGTTAATCCTTGTAGTAGCATGCTTGCAGCTGTATCAAATGAAATGCCTTCAGGTAAGGGAATTGCTTTAGAAATAGGGACAGCAACGTATTCTGCATTTGCATAAGGCACATCAGCAAAGCCGATACGATCTCCAATCGTAATGTGCGAGACATCTTTTCCTATAGCAGCCACGATTCCTGATCCTTCATACCCTAGAATAAAAGGGGGTTGTCCAGCTAAATGATAGTTTCCTTTGCGTCGATACACATCTGCATAGTTTACGCCGATACTTTTCATTTCTAATAAAATTTCATCAGATTTAAGCAACGGTTGGGGTAAATTAGTGCGGTATTCTAAGACGTCAGCAGAACCAAATTTTTCAAAAATTAATGCATTCATAATAAAGCTCCAATCTACTCGTTTTTGTCAGTTTAACGGAATTTTATAAAATAGACAAATTTACTTGCTTTTTTATCACTTGAGTAGTAAAGTGATAGATATAGAAAGTACATAGGAGGAATGAAAATGAACGGATTAATTGGGATTCATCATGTAACAGCTATTACAAGCAGTGCCGAAAAAAACTACGATTTTTTTACAAATGTATTAGGAATGCGTTTGGTTAAAAAAACAGTGAATCAAGATGATATCCAAACCTATCATTTGTTTTTTGCAGATGATAAAGGAAATGCGGGGACAGATATGACGTTCTTTGATTTCCCAGGTATTCCAAAAGGTGAACATGGTACAAACGAAATTTCAAAAACGTCTTTTCGTGTTCCAACAAATGCCTCATTAGAATATTGGTTAGAGCGTTTTGAGAGATTGAATGTTACACACGAATCAATCATCGAACGTTTTGGTGTACGTACGTTATCATTTATTGATTTTGACGACCAACACTATCAGTTGATTTCTGATGAACATAATACGGGTGTTGCTGCAGGCACGCCATGGCAAGCAGGTCCGATTCCATTGGAGCATGCAATTACAGGCTTAGGTCCGATTTTTATTCGCACAGCCCATTTTGATTATATGAAAGAAGTATTAGAAAAAGTATTTAACTTCAAAGAAAAAGCAGTATCTGATTTTGATCACCTCTTTGAAGTGGGTGAAGGAGGAAATGGTGCTCAAGTAATTATTGAGGACAATCCATTGTTACCACAAGCACGCCAAGGTTATGGTAGTGTGCATCATGTGGCATTCCGTGTGGAGAATCGTGAAGTTTTAGAAGAGTGGATCAATCATATTCAATCATATGGTTTAAACACATCAGGCTATGTTAATCGACATTTCTTCGAATCGTTGTACTCACAAGTCGCACCACAAATATTATTTGAATTAGCTACAGATGGTCCTGGCTTTATGGGGGATGAACCTTATGAGACACTCGGTGAAAAATTATCATTACCTCCATTCCTCGAACCAAAACGAACAACAATCGAAAAAAGTGTTCGTCCGATTAATACAGTTCGTAGCACAATTAACTACACAAAAGAGTAGTTAATATTCAGTGTTAATTAAACGGATGAGTTGCAATATTAGCCTAGGGAGAGTAAAGTTAGACGAGAGAAATAAATTATGTCAAGGAGCGCAATCAATGGAAAAAAACACATTAGGATCATTAATTTGGTTACGCATAATCCGCTTTACAAATATTAGTAATCAACTCTCTAATGAATTTTTAAAAGAATTCGGGCTAACAACTGCACAATTTGATGTACTTGTACAAATACAAGTATATAAATCAATTACACAGATGGAACTGGCAGAGAAAGCAACTGTAACTCAGGGTGGTATTTCAAGGATGTTAACGCGATTGGAAAAAGAAGGTTATATTAATCGTACACAGGATTGGAAAACAAAATACATCACTCTAACAGAAAGTGGCGAAGCAATCGTTAATAAGGCAATGCCGCATCAATTGAAATTTCAAACTTCATTTTTTGAAGACGCATTGACAGAATCAGAGCAAAAAACATTGTATCAGTTAATGACAAAAGTTCATAAGAACAGTTTAAAAAAACAATAAACATAGGAAGGGCAGCTCTTTATTTGAAGCGAGCCCTTCTTTTCAGAAAGTCAATTGACTAGTCAATTAAAAGGAGGGTTTATATGTCATTAGTAAAAGGTCATCACCATGTATCGATGTTTACAAAAGATGCACGAATGAATAAACAATTTTATACAGAAGTGTTAGGGTTAAGATTAGTGAAAAAAACAGTAAATCAAGATAACCCAAGTATGTATCATCTTTTTTATGGTGATACGACAGGCAGTGTGGGAACTGAACTTTCTTTTTTTGAATTACCTCGTGCAGGGCATACAACAAAAGGTAGCAATAGTATTAGCCGCATAGGTTTGCGAGTGCCATCAATCGAGAGTTTAACCTTTTGGCAAAGGCGTTTTAATTCCAAAAATGTGATTCATGATTCCATTACAACATATGCTGGGTATCCAGCATTGCCGTTTGAGGATCCTGAAGGTTTGGAATTGGTATTATTGGTTGATGAAAACACAACAATACCATCTAGCTGGCACTATTGGCAGCACTCTCCCATTGCTGAAAAACACTCTATTATGGGAATTCACATCATCGAAACTCAAGTGAAACGAGCCGAGCGATTTGGAAAAATGCTCACGGAAGTTTTTGAATATGAAGAAAAAATGAGTGATGAAGAAGGCATACTTTACAAAAATAAAGCACATGGTGGTAGTAACATCATCGTCAAAAAAAATGAAGGTTCCGTGCAAAAACCTGGCAAAGGAAGCATCCATCACTTTGCTTTAGCTGTAGAGAGCAAGGAAGAGTTAGTCCTAATTGAACAACGTGTTCAGCAAAGAGGTTATCATTCATCGGGTATTGTGAATCGTTATTACTTTGAGAGCCTTTATTTTAGGGAACTAAATGGTATTTTAATTGAAGTCGCAACGATGGGACCTGGTTTTTTAATCGATAGTAAAGAAGAGCAATTGGGAGAAAAACTAGATTTACCTCCGTTTTTAGAAGAGCGTAGAGCAGAAATAGAAGCAGGGTTATCCCCTTTAAATTAAGGAGTGAATAAAATGGAAAAATACCGGATAGATACAACAAAAGGAATGGAATTTGGATTATACTCAATTGGTGATTTAGTACCTAATCCACATACAGGCACTGCAATTCCTGCACAACAGCGCATTCAAGAACTTGTTAAAACAAGCCAATTAGCTGAAAAAGCAGGTCTAGATGTTTTTGCTGTTGGTGAAAGTCATGAAGCATATTTTACAACACAAGCGCATACTGTGATTTTAGGAGCAATTGCTCAAGCAACAGAACGGATTAAAATTGCCAGCTCTGCTTCCGTTATTAGCACCGCGGACCCGGTAAGACTTTACGAAGATTTTGCAACGATCGATTTACTATCAAATGGGCGTGCAGAAATTGTTGCAGGGCGTGGTTCTCGTATTGGTGCTTATAGCTTACTTGGGTATGATGTGCAGGATTATGAAGAGTTATTTGAAGAAAAATTAGAGTTATTATTGCAGCTTAATCGTGAAGAACGCGTTATTTGGGAAGGGCAGTTTCGTGCACCTTTAAACAATGCGACAATATTACCACAACCTTTAAATGGTAATTTGCCGATTTGGCGTGCTGTTGGTGGACCGCCTGCCAGTGCAATTAAAGCGGGTCGAGCAGGTGTACCGATGATGCTTACAACTTTAGGTGGCCCTGCATCGAATTTTAAGATTGCAGTAGACGCTTATCGTGAAGCTGCAACTGCCAATGGCCATGATTCAAAGGCATTGCCAATAGCAACAACGAGTCTATTTTATGTTGCAGAAAATTCTCAGGATGCATTACGTGAATATTACCCTCATTTGAACATGGGGATGCAAGCAATTCGTGGCGGTGGTTATCCAAAACAACAATTTGCACAAGCGATAGATAAAAGAGATGCTTTGATGGTAGGGAGCCCTCAACAAATTATTGAAAAAATGCTTTATCAATATGAATTATTCGGACAACAACGTTTTATGGCACAAATTGATTTTGGTGGCGTTCCAATGGACAAAATTGAAAAAAACATTGAATTAATTGCGACAGAAATTATGCCAGCCATTAAAAAATACACAAAAAAATAAGGTGGAGATTACATGCATATTGTTGGATTATCCGGTTCAAATGTAGGATCTAAAACACGCACAGCAATGAGTGTAACCATGGATTTTTTAACGAAAAAACACCCCGATGCTGAAGTGACAATGATTGATTTAGCAAATTATGAAATGGTTTTTAGTGATGGTCGTGATTATCGTACCTACACAGGTGATACTAAATATATTGCTGAGACTATTATGGCAGCTGATGCAATTATAATAGGAACACCTATTTTTCAGGCATCGATTCCTGCAATTCTAAAAAATATTTTTGATTTATTACCCGTTAATGCCTTCCGTGACAAAGTTGTGAGTATGTTTGTTACAGCAGGTTCTGCAAAACATTATTTAATTGTCGAACATCAACTCAAACCAATCTTAACTTATATGAAAGCACAAGTAGTTGAAACTTATGTTTTTATGGAAGAAAAAGATTTTTCACGTAATGAATTGATTAATGATGATAGTGTTTTTCGTTTAGAGCGGTTAGTTGACGATACTTATACAATGGTTAATGTGTTAGAGAAAATTAGAATTGAAAAAGACGAAGCGTATGATTTTTAATCCGTTTTAAAAACATCTTTTATCACTAAAAGGTGTTTTTTTATATTGACAAAAAGTTGAAAAAGAGTGATACTATAATTGTGTTAGTTTCACTAACTAACTATTATTAAAGTTAAGGTTAGTGATATTTTTTTAATAGATAGTTCGAGACGATAGATTAGAAATAGAAAGGCAGATTATAAATGGAAAAAGAGAAATTATTTACAAAAGATTTTATCACAACATCAGTCGTTAACTTCGTGTTAACATTGTCGATGTATTTGTTACTTGTTGTAATGGCAACTTATGCGATTGAAACACATGCAGCATCTGCAAGTATGGCTGGTTTTGTTGCAAGTATTTTTATTATTGGTTCATTATGCGGTCGTTTATTTGCGGGTCGTTTAATTACGAAACTAGGGACTAAAAAAATGTTAATCATCGGTACTATTTTATTTTTGATTATGACGTTATGTTATTTTATACCGAGCAACCTGTTACTTTTAATGGCCATTCGCTTGATTCATGGGATTGGTTTTGGGATTGCAACAACAGCAACCGGAACAATCGTTTCACAAGTTATGCCGGCTAGTCGTGGAGGAGAAGGTATCGGTTATTTTAGTTTAAGTACTGTTCTTTCAACTGCAATTGGTCCGTTAATTGGTATTTATTTAATGAGAACACAGGGGTTCGAGAGTATTTTTGTATTTTCATTTATTATAGGTGTTGTGAGTCTGTTACTTACATTATTTATTAAACCACCTTATATCATTTCACATGTACAACAAACGGGTTTTAAATGGAGTCAGTATTTTGAAGTGCGTTC
>NZ_JAFYUW010000083.1:0-11433 GCF_017549435.1 Brochothrix sp. | reverse complement strand
TTTATAGAAAATTAAACTTTAATGTAACCATAGCCCACAATCTGGCGATTGAGTATTTCAATTACGCCATTAGGTGTTACATCAATAAAAGGTGGTAAAAGTTCAGTGTCGAGCTCTTGGGCTTTTAAAGAATTTGCGCAAGCGACCCATTTAACAGAGGATGACATTTTTTCAATTGTCACCAGCTGGCTGTATTCGAAGTAGTGTGAGACAGCTTCACCGTTAGCGATGACAACAATTTTATCGGCATATTCTTCAGCTAATAAGTTGAAGATGTTTTTTTCCAAATGTTGCCACTTTCTATTCTCGTTAATATGAAAAACAACAGGCATTTTTTTGCCCTCCTTTATTTTTTACCAATTAAAATTTCAAAATCTGCTGTAATAATGCCATCACTTTTCGCGATAAACTGCTGGATTAAATCTTCTTCTAAATTCCAAGTGAGTGGTGTCATATGTAGCAAGTGCGATAGTTGTTGAGCGTTAAGTTGCGTTGTATAGTTGATTGTTTCGCGCGTGAAGTCAGGGAATTGGCCTTCAAACAGAGCCACAGTATCATCGTTTGAGTAATCCGCTTTTGTCGTATCCGCAAAGAAGTAGTGACGCAATTCTTTCAGGTAATTAGACTGTGGTACTATTTTGATGACACAACCTTCTTGTGTAAGCATTCGATCAAATTCTTTATAGTTGGCGGGTGATAAAATATTTAAAATAATATCAATTGTTTGATTGGCGAAAGGCATATTAGCTAAGTCCGCAACAAGCCATGAGACAGTTGGGTAATGTTTTGCCGCAGATAAAATACCTTCTTTTGCGATATCTGTACCGAAAGCAATAGCCAGTTTATCTCCTAAAGTCTCTTTTAGATAAGCAACATGGGAACCTTCACCACAACCACCATCAACTAATGTTAAGGGTTTCGTTTGGTGATACGTATTGATAATTGTCGTCAGACGTTCAAGTAACGGTGTGAAAAAGGCGCTTTCTGTAATGAGTTCACGACGTGACTCAAAAAGTTCCTTATCATAATGAGTGGCGTTATTTTGTACAAGTAAGTTTAAATACCCTTGTTTTGAAAAATCAAAATTGTGACCTTGTTCACAAATAGCGCTATCAGTAATAGACATAGCGGTGTGACAGATGGGACAACTCAATAAGGTATCGTAGTGTTTAAATCGAGCGATGCTGTTCATTTTTTTACTCATGTGCTTCCTCCGTGCTATTTTAGTATGTATTTATTATAACATGAAGCCTTTTAGGAACTGCATATTAGTTGTAAAGAGTAGGGGGAATTGTAAGTGAAATAAAAAAGACACAGATATAGCCAGTAATTTACTGACAATAGCTGTGTTTTTTAAGGTTAAACTTTGCTTGTGAGCGAAAGCTCTGTTACGGGATCAAAAAGATGTGCTTTACTTAGGTCTAATCCAAGTTCAATCTTAGCATGTAATGGATATTGCGTACGTGCATTCACACGTGCAATGACATTTTGTCCGCCGATTGTTGTATGAAGCATATATTCCGCTCCGGTTAATTCAGCAACTAATACCTCGCAGTGCACAGTGTTTTCAGGTGCTGCTGATAAAAAGAGGGGTTCATCATGCATATCTTCTGGACGAATACCTAAAGTAATCGGACCGTCAGGGCGACCGTTTAACATTTTCAATTTACCTTCAGGAACAGTTAGTTGTGTACCAGGTGCAATAAATTGATTGCCGCGCAATTCACCAGTAATAAAGTTCATGGGGGGTGAACCAATAAAACTGCCAACAAAGAGATTAATTGGATTTTCATACACATCTTTAGGTGTTCCGACTTGTTGAATGACACCATCTTTCATGATGACAATTCGAGTGGCCATCGTCATTGCCTCAGTTTGATCATGTGTCACATAAATCATAGTGGTATTTAACTCTTGGTGTAATTTACTAATCTCGGCACGCATTTGCACACGTAATTTTGCATCTAAGTTTGACAGCGGCTCATCCATGAGAAAGAGTTTTGCTTCCCTTACAATCGCACGTCCTAATGCCACACGTTGACGTTGTCCACCTGATAACTCACGTGGCTTACGTTGTAAATAATCAGTTAAACCTAAAATATGAGCGGCTTTATCAATGCGTTCTTTGATTTCTTTTTTGTTCATTTTACGTAATTTTAAACCAAAAGCCATGTTGTCATACACGCTTAAATGCGGGTAAAGGGCATAGTTTTGGAAAACCATTGCGATGTGACGGTTTTTAGGTGCGACATCATTCATGAGGTGTCCGTCCATGATAAATTCACCACGACTAATATCTTCTAATCCTGCAATCATTCGGAGGGTAGTGGACTTTCCACACCCAGAAGGACCAACGAAAACGATGAATTCTTTATCTTCAATTTCAAGATTAAAATCGGAAACAGCAGTAACTTTTTTATCATAAATTTTATCAATATTTTTTAGTGAAATGGCAACCATATGGATCGCCCCCTTGTTTTATTTTTTTGGAATACGGAAATGTGTGATTGAGAAAACAGCTAAAACCATCGCAATTAAGCCGAAAGAGAGCACTGTCATAAAGAGCATAATGTTAAAGGTGAACAGACTAATCAAGGTTGTAACAATAGCTGGTGCACCCATTAACATGGTACTGATTGCAAAGACTTCTTTACCTGAACGAATATCGCTTAATTTTGAACGTTTAACGAGTGATATGAAGAACGAGACGGCGAGCCAAGTGAGTAACTGTGTGAGTAATAAAGCAATGAACGCCATTAATAATAATGTGGGAACAATAACGCTTTGATTACTCTTAAACCACTGCTGATTGACCCATTTTTCAAAAGAAGCAGCTGTTCTAAAATCAGCGGTTGACGTGTCTTTTGTGTAAGGCAGTGAAAAGCGATAAAGGTCATTACTAATAATGGTGACCGCTTTTTCTTGAAAAACCACTGCTGTTTTTACGCCTTTAAGCGTTGGGCCATCGTCGCCTTGAACGATAGGCAACTGATTGGTTGTATCAACGGCAGCAAGTGTCTGCTCAGTTTTTGTTGTCACATCATCTGCGTGTAAACGTCCGTTTTTAAACGTTCCGTTTGAAACACTATTTAAGCTGTCCTTTAATGATAAGTTATAGGGCTCAGGCATGATAAGTGATAAGTTGAAGGTCGTCATTTTTCCAATTTGTAATGTAATGGGCACCATTAACAGCGCAACCAAAAGAAACAAGCTAAAGAGCAATTGCCAGATGTTAAATTGATTTTTCCCAGCCATAATCCGACGAGGTGAAAAAATGCGCGACAGGTAGTTAAATAAAAATGGTGTTTTTTTCATGTGTCTTCCCTCCAAAATGCTTATCGTGTTGTTTGAGCGAACTTATCCTTTTGTTCCACCAGCTGTTAGGCCTGAAACGAAATTTTTCTGTAGTAAGAAGAATAAGAGAACAATCGGTAAAGCTGTCAGTATAGCTCCTGCAGCAAACAAGGCTACTTTTTGCTGTTGTGGATCAGATACCAATGTTTGTAAGCCTACAGCTAATGTTAAACGTTCATCCGAACGTAGTAGGAATTTAGCTAATAAGAAATCGCCGAATGGTGCCATGAATGCCCATAATGCTTGTACGGCAATCATTGGTCGTGCTAATGGTAAGATGATTTGCCAGAAAATACGGAAGTGGCCGGCACCATCAATACGTGCTGATTCATCAAGGTCACGTGGGATTGTATCAAAGTAACCTTTCATTAACCAAGTATTCATTGGAATCCCACCACCGATATAGAGAATGGTTAAGAACCAATAAGTATCAAGGCCATTTAGTAGCATTGCTAAGACATAGAAAGCAGTCAAGGCAGCCATTGTCGGTACCATTTGGATAATAAGGAAGAAAATTAAGCTGTTTTTACGACCTTTAAAACGGTAACGACTATAAGTGTAACCTGCTAATGTAACAATGGTGACTTGAATCACCATTACTGCAACGGCGATGATAATTGTATTTTTATACCAAAGTAAATAATTTGTTTCACTAAATAAACGGCTAAAGCTATCCAGTGACCATTGGCCTGTAAAGTCTAATGTAAAAGCAACAACACTACTGTCTTTAAAGGCAGATGAAGCTGTAATGAGCAATGGATAGATGATGATAATCGAAAGCACGATTAAGAATAAATAAGTGAACAGGTGCGCCATGAGACGCGATTGTTTTTGACTTCTACCAAATTTTTGTGCCATCTTACATCATCTCCTCATTGTTAAAGGCGTTTGTTTTCTTAAAGGCAATCAATGATACAGAGATAACAATGATTGAAATTAAGAGTGTTACGGCTGCAGCTACAGAATATTGTGGCGCTGTACCAGTTGTAAGTTTGTAAATCCAAGAAATTAAAATATCCGTTGAACCCGCACCAGAACCAACACTTCCAGGTCCACCTTCATTAAAGAGATAGATGATTGAGAAGTTGTTAAAGTTAAACGTATATTGTGTAATTAAGACAGGTGCCGTTGCAAATAAAATCATCGGCAATGTAATATTAGAAAAACGTTGGAAGGCAGAAGCACCATCAATTTTAGCAGCTTCGTACATTTCCTCGGGAATTGATTGAAGAACGCCGGTTACCATGACATAAATGTAGGGGAAACCAAGCCAACCTTGAATCATAATAATAGCAGTTTTTGTCCAAAAAGGATCTGTCTTCCAAGCGACCGCATCAATATTTACAAATGGTAAATGATTGAGGAAGGGAATGACTTGCGCATTAATAGCACCGATACTATCATTAAACATGTTTGAAAAACTCATAATTGTAATGAATGCTGGGACTGCCCAAGGCAATAGGAATAAAATACGGAAGAACGATTGTCCTTTAACAAATTTTTGATTCACAATAACCGCTGTGATAATCCCTAAAATAATTTGCAGCGTGGTTGCTAATAATGTCCAAATGATTGTCCAAGAGAAGACGCTCGCAAAAGTGGCACGATAAGAAGCAAGCACAAATAGATTTAAGAAGTTTTTAAACCCAACCCAGTCTAAGAGACGGAAAGGGGTAATATGTTGAAAATCATAGTTAGTAAAAGCGATGAAAATAGTTACCATAACAGGGAAACAAATAACAAACGTCATCAATAGATAGGCAGGTAAAGTAAGAAGGTAAGGAAAACCATCTTCATACAAACTGTGTAGGTTTGCTTTAGCTGTCGTGTTGACGGATAGTCCGTTACGGTATCGTTTGGCAATATTACGTGCGTCAAATATTACAAGCACGTAGAAGAAGATAAAAATCAATGTCACAATGATTTGTAAGGAACCGCGAATCATCATAAATAGTGAATTGTCAACGATAGGGGTAGTACCAAGACTTACAAAGTTTGCGAGTGCTTCAAAGCCAAAGAGGAACATTTCAACAAAAAATAGTACAAAACCAGCAAGGAAAATGCTGCCTTTAAAATATTGTTTATTATAAAATTGTCCCAATCCAGAGATGAGCGATAAATAGGTCGCTTTTTGTACAGATTGATTGGTTTCTTTCACAAGTATCTCCTCGATTCTAGGGCAAATAGGATATGAAAAAATGATGACACCTACAGAAGCCATAAGTATACGTGGCAAAATGTAAGTGTCATTTATTCTTAATTAATGGCTATTTGCTTTCGTATTTTTCACTAATATTTGTCTTGATTACCTTAACAGCTGCATCCGCAGAAGCTTGAGGTTCTTTTTTACCTGATACAGCATCAAACATCAAGTTTTCAACGCCAGTCCATACTTCACTCATTTCAGGGATAGTTGGTGTTGGTGTTGAAGTTTGGAATTGATCAATAACAGCATTTGTTAATTCATCATTTGTTTTAGCTGCTTTATCACGTGCTGTTTCGTTAGCAGGAATTTCGTTTGTGTCTTCATAAAATTTGAAGGCATTGTCTGCATTACCAGCGTAAGCTAACCATTTTTGAGCTAAATCAGGATTTTTTGAATACGATGTTGCGATCCATGCTTTACCACCAGCGAAAGGACTGTAATCTTTATCACCAGGTAATTTAGCGATAGAAGTGACACCATAATTAACCTTAGCTTTTTTGTAGGTTGCAGCTTGCCAAGGACCGTCAATAACAACAGCAGTTTTACCTTCAGTGAATTGTTTTGTTACAAAATCACCGGCACTTTTGTTATCTAACATTCCTTTAGGCCATTTTTTGTACCATTCTTTTGCGTATTCAACACCTTTTACAGCGCCTGCGTTGTTTAAACCGATATCATTTACGTCCGTGCCGTCTTTACCAAAAACGTAACCACCGTTACCTGCTAATAAACCATAGCTATAGTAAAAGTCAGTCCATTTTGCTAAAAAGGCAGTATTTGTACCAGATTCTGAAGCAAAGTCGAATTTTTTATCCGTTGCTAATTTTTCTAACTCAGCAAATGTTTTAGGTGCTTCTTTAATTAAATCTTTGTTGTAATACATAACGATTGTTTCGATAACAGCAGGCACACCATATTGTTTGCCTTCAGAAGTAACTAAGTTTTTCTCTTTATCACTAAAGTCATCAGAAGAAAGTGATTTCACTTCAGCCAGATGACCTTGTTGAGCTAAACCACCGACGCGGTCATAAGCGCCTAATGTAACATCCGGTGCTTTTCCAGCAGGTCCATCAAGAGGAATGGCTTCAAGTTGATCGAACATTTGCTTGGTAACGATTTTAACTTTAACATCGTTGTCTTTTTCAAATTTATCTTTGATACTTTCAACATAAGGCTTGTAAATTTCTTCAACAGAGACAGTTAACGTTTTGTTGTCACCAGCGGCCTTTTTATCATCTGTTTTACCGCCCGAGCAGCCAGCAAGTACAAGAGTGAAAGTTAAAAGAAGTGATGTAAATAACATTAATCGTTTTTTCATTGTGATATCCCCCAACATAGTTTATTTAAGAACTACCTTTAGTATAGCTATTTATGCAAACGCTTTCAATGCCTGTGAATGATGTTATCGGTAACAAGATGAGTTACGCTATATTTATAATTGGTCTATCTTATTTATTGATCTTTGAAAATGATGAAATCATTTGTTTTGATTCGGATTTTTTGACCGTGACGTTCACCAGAACCAAAGATTGGTTGAGCAGATTTTGGTAACGTTGGAACAGCAATATCTTGTTCCATTGTTGCACGATTGAAAATACAATATAATGTTGTTTCATTTTCTCGCAATGAGAAGGTAATACTTTCAGATGTTGAAGGCAACCACTGTAATTCACCTTCTTGAATCGTATGGTTGTATTCTTTACGGAAGGCCATTAAAGATTTAGTAAAAGTGAGTAAGTCCTGATCTTGTTTAGTTTCATCCCAAATCATACATTTTCGGCAATCAGGATCGTTAAAACCATCAAGTCCCACTTCAGTACCGTAATAGATACAAGGTGTTCCTTTTTGTGTAAACACAAAGGCAAGCAATTGTTTAAGACGTTGCGTATCGTTATCCATGCGTGAAAGAACACGTGCTGTATCATGACTATCAAGCATATTAAACATCACACTTGTTGTTGCTTTACGATACATCATTAATTGAGTGTTCAATCCCGAAATTAGTGTTTCTTCATCAATGGAACGATCAATGAAATAATCGTTGATTGTTTCAATGTACGGGTAGTTCATTGTGGCGTGGAATTCATCGCCTTCCAACCAACGTTGAGCGCTGTGCCAAATTTCACCTAAGATATAAATATCAGGACGAACAGCAGTCAGAGCAGCATTTAATTTTTTCCAGAATTGGTGATCAACTTCATTAGCGACATCTAAACGCCAAGCATCAATTCCGAATTTTTCTACCCAGTAAGTTGCGATTGAAATCAAGTAATCTTGTACTTCGGGATTAGCTGTGTTTAATTTAGGCATATGAATCGTGAATGAGAACGTATCGAATGATAAGGTCGTTTCATTTTCAATATTGCCATTTTCGCCTTCGCGAACAGGGAAACTGTGTACATGGAACCAGTCTTTGTATTTTGATTTCTCTTCATTTTTAACAACATCTTGCCATTGTGGTGAAAGGTCGCCGATATGATTGAAGACGGCATCGAGCATAATACGCATGCCACGACGATGCGCTTCATCTACTAATAGTTGGAAAGTTTCATCATTACCAAAATGAGAATCGATTGTGAAATAATCTTCCGTATCATATTTATGGTTTGTTGGCGCTTTGAAGATAGGCGTGAAATAAAGACCGTTAATACCCAGTTCTTCGAGGTAATCTAAGTGATTGATAATCCCTTGTAAGTCACCGCCATAAAAAGCAGAGGTTGTCGGCGATTCTTGGCTCCATTCTTTTACGTTAGCGGGTGATAACTCGGGTTGCCCATTAGCAAAACGTTCAGGGAATATTTGGTACCAACGCGTGTCACTTGCCCATTCAGGCGCTTTGAAAGCATCTTGTTCATGTAAGAAAGGCATTCTAAAATAGTAGTTAGAATAAGTGAGCACACGTTCGCTTACTGGGAAACACCCACGATCGCCATAAAAAATTGTTTCGTCATTATTTTCTAAAACAAAGCCATACTGCCATCTTGAGAATGGGGGTTCAACACTAATTTCCCAATAGTCATGTGTTAAGGTTTCGGCTATTTTCGTCATTGGACGTTGTTGTTGCCACCATTTTTCAGTGTCGAAAAGGTAAGGGTCGCCTCCAAGTAGATAGGCTTTTAAAACGTCGGCTTTTTTTGTACGTAAGCGAATGTAAAAACGCCCGTCCGTGTGTAAAAAGGCATCCTCGCTTTCTGGTCTGTGAAAAATTGCTGCTAATTCCATTTAATGTTCCTCCTTTAAGGTGATAAGTATGCCATAAGGTCCTAATTGTTGGCTGTTAGGATTATAAGCTTCTGCGATCAGATGTTTTTCCTCAATTGTAGGTGGTTGAGATAATGTAATTGTCTCAGAGGAAAGGTTGACTCTTACCGCAAGCGTTTGCATATCCAAATGACGGCTAATAAAAAATAAATACGGGTGTAAGGGGTCATAAAAGTGTGTGCTCCCCTTAGCGATTAAGTGCGACCATTCTTTTCGAAGTGCAATTAATTGCCTGTAAAAATGAAAGGTACTGTTTTGCTGTTCTATTTGCTTAGCATAACTCTGCCCTGTAGTTAGTAAATTGTTCCACGGTGCCACGGTCGAAAAACCATGGAAGTGACTGTCATCCCAATGCATTGTGCCACGCGCTGCTTCTTTGGATGTTTTTTGTACAATATCCAATTGTTCGTCAAGTGTTAAAAGCTGTTGGGCTGCTGCTGTGAAATTGGCGACACTCGGATCAGTGTAGTCGGATAGCTGATCGTGAGAGGCATTCGGTAAACCTAATTCTTCTCCTTGATAAATAATTGGCCAACCATGTAAGAAAAATTGTAAGGCAACTAAAGCTTTTGCACTCGGTGCTGAGCCATCACCGAAGCGTGATACCGCTCGAGGATGGTCGTGATTACTGAGATAAAGCCCTAAACCACCTGTTGTGTTTTTACTTTGTGCTTGATAAGCAGCTAGCGTATCTTTAAAGGCGACGAGATCTAATGGCTGTTTGTTATCAACCATCGGGAGGTTGTAGGGTGCTGGAACCGTTTTGAAGTGACCAAAAGTAATTAGGGCATCTAACGTTTCCAAATAAGCCGTTGTATCTTCGGGTTGAGCAGAAGCGGCTTCGCCTAATAAAACAAAAGGGAGACTAGTTTTAGCTGCAATCGTCTGTTTGAAGTCTTGCAAATGTTTAAAGTTTTTAGTGAGATTGGCATAATATTGTTCTGCAATTAGGGGTTCGTTTGTTTGAGAGGCAATAGATAAAAAGCGACGATCTTTTGCCAAGTGTGAAACAGCATCTAAACGAAAACCATCAACGCCCTGTGCTAACCAATAGGCAGCAATTTCAGCGAGTTCATCAACCATTGCTTGATTATCCCAATTTAAATCGGGCATTTCTTTAGCAAAAAGATGGAAGTAACTTTGTTGTGACGTTTCATCATAGGCCCATGTGCTACCGCCAAAAAAGGAAGCCCAATTCGTTGGGGGCGTATCTGGTGTGGCATCTTGCCAGATGTAGTAATCACGGTAGGGTGATTCTTTAGACGCTATTGCTGACTTAAACCAAGCATGTTGATCAGATGTATGATTAATAACTAAATCTAAATAGAGTGATATCCCCTGTGCATGACAAGCTGCTACCACGCGTTGGAAATCTTGTAACGTCCCAAATTTTTGATCAATATGATAATAGTCGCTGACATCATAACCATTGTCCACATCAGGTGATTCAAAAATGGGATTGAGCCAGATAGCAGTAATGCCTAATGAACTTAAATAATCAATGCGCGACAATAAACCATTCAGATCGCCTATGCCATCATTGTTACTATCTTGAAAACTCTTTAAATAGACTTGATATATAATAGGTGACATCAGTGTTCTCCTTTAATGTAAGTAGTTGTTTTCAAGCAGTGCTTGTCGTGAAGGTGTTAATGATAAAGTAGGCTCAAATAAATAACGTGTAGGAGTAGGAGCCTGTGTAATTTTATCAAGAATCATTTGTCCACAGGCGGCGCCCATTTCCAAAATAGGTTGGCGAACTGTTGTGATATGAGGGTGAGACACGCGATCTAAATAAATCCCATCAAATCCAGTGATGCCAATATCTTTACCGATTTTAAGATCTGTAAATTGTTTAACAGCTTGAAGAACACCAGTAGCGATATTGTCAGTCGCACAGACAATCCCGATACGTTCTTTTTTGAGTGTATTTAAACTTCTAGTTAAAAAATGGCGCATAAAGCGTTGTGAATCCTTGAAAGCATTGGGCATATGATAAACGGCACTGTGACGATGCCAGGCACTCATTGTATCAACATACCCTTGTTCCCGAGAACGTTCGAACGGTTCGTCAATATCTGTTCCGAAATAAAGGATACGGCTATAACCATCTTGTAACAACTGTTCTGTCGTTAAGGCAATGCCTTTGTGATTATTAATATCCACATAGTCAAATGAATGTTGATTTTCGCCAAAAAAAACAAGAGGTTCTTTGATGGATTGTATTAATTCGAGATATTGTTCCCGGAAACCAGTGACGATAAAACCATCGCAGTTACCAACTGAAATTGAATCAGGATGAACTATCTGTAATGAATAACGCTGTTTCGCTAAAGTTTGGTTAAGGCCAAGTAACAAATACATATAATAAGGTTCCGTTGTATCAATTTCTTCTAAAAATAAGAATTTTATGATTTGGGTGCGTTTGGTTACTAATGCTTTGGCAGCGTAATTAGGTGTGTAATTTAGCTCTTTCATTACGGCTAAAACCATCAAGCGCACTTCTTCAGTAACTTTTTCAGGATGATTTACGACACGAGAAACGGTCATTTTGGAAACATGTGCTTGTTTTGCCACATCAGATAAAGTTGTCATTATTATCTCCTCCCTCT